>NZ_JAPJZK010000003.1 GCF_026309355.1 Spartinivicinus marinus | reverse complement strand
CCTAGATAATACAACTTATGATGTCATTTTACTAGACATGAACTTTTCGCCTGACAGTTGTACAGGCGCAGAAGGCCTTTATTGGCTCTCCGAAATTAATCAATTAGCGCCAGAAACTAGGGTTATTATGATGACCGCTTATGGCGAAGTGGACCTTGCCATTCAAGCCCTGAAAAGCGGTGCTAGTGATTTTATTGTAAAGCCTTGGGATAAGAATAAATTACTGGCCACAGCAATTGAGGCTTACAAACTTAAAAAGTCAATTAAAAAACGTACTACAAATGTAACTAAACGTAAATCAATTAAATCTCGTCTTCGCCAACCCTCAGAACAGCTCATTATTGGCCAGTCATCCGCCATACAGGAGGTGCTGGAGATTATTTATTTATCTGCACCAACAGATGCCAATATTTTAATTTTAGGTGAAAATGGCACAGGCAAAGGCTTAATTGCCAGGGAAATACATCAACAGTCAAGTCGCAGTAAATCGTCATTTATCTCCATTGACCTAGGTACTATTGCAGAAGGTCTATTTGAATCAGAACTGTTTGGTCACAAAAAAGGGGCTTTTACCGGCGCTACCCAAAATAGAGTGGGTCATATTGTCGAGGCGAATAAAGGCACCCTGTTTTTGGATGAGGTCGCTAACCTCCCCACCCAGCTTCAAACCAAATTACTTAGCGTATTATCACAGCGGGAAGTAAAAGCCATCGGTGCCAATCAAAGCAAGTCGGTTGATATACGAGTGATTGCCGCCACTAATTTACCTCGCTCAGAGTTGCTGGATAACACCCAGTTTCGGCAGGATTTGTTGTACCGCCTCAATACCGTTGAAATCACATTACCGGCTTTAAGAGAAAGAAGTGAAGATATCCCCCTGTTGGTTGATTACTTCTTGGATATGTATTCACTTAAGTACAACCGCTCAAAACCTCACATATCAATGAAAACAATAACAGCATTACAGCGCTACCCCTGGCCAGGCAATGTTCGAGAGTTGCAAAACAGTGTTGAGCGGGCCGTTATTCTTAGCAACGAATCTGAATTATATATCCGTGATTTTCAATTAGTGGCTAATCAACCCAAAGCAGATAAGCAAACAAAGTCTCAAACACAGCCTCTGGAGCTGGGCAATCTGGAAAAACAGAGAGTAGAAAACGCCTTACAAAAATACGCTGGCAATATTTCTCATGCAGCAAAAGAACTAGGTATATCCCGTGCAGCACTTTATAGAAGGATCGAAAAATATGAACTCTAATATCTATAATCTATGTCAGATGAATAAACAGTCAAGCCCAATCGATTCTCTTGATCAAGTACCAGTTGCACTATTAGCTGTTTATTCAAATGAGGATATTAAGCTACTCAACAAAGAAGCTTATCGTCTTTTTCAGGAAGAGCAATTGGGAGGCATGCCAGCGCTAGATAGTATGATCCAAAAGGATATTGTTGGTATTCAGCCAAATCAAAAGACCTTATCTTCAATCACTCTGGCTGATAAAACTATTCCAGTAATACTCCTAGCAAGTGAGATTCAAAACAGTGAAACAAGCAAAATTGTTTCCGTTCAACCAATTCAACAGGAGTTAGACATTCATGAAGTGAATGTTTGGCGAAATGTATCTACCTTATTTTGCCATAAACTGGGAAACATCATCACATCATTAGACATCTTCAGTAGTGCACTCAGTCAAGGACTTCCAGAAAATCAAATGCACCTTGAGGGTGTCAGCATTGAGCAAGTGATGGGTGATATATTAAATTCCACTAATAAACTAAAGCTCTATAATCACGCTCTGCAAAAAATCACCTATCAACCTTCACCACGCTTTCAGAAAATTAACTTAAACTGGCTGCTAGGCACAGTTAATGATATCTGTGGTGAGCTGTGTATCGAACACAAAATTACGCTAGTCACTAACTTATCTGATAGTGACCTGGAGATTCAAGGCGACCTTGTTTTACTTCAAGATGCTTTAATCCAGTTGGTAAATAACGCCGTCGATGCACTAGCCAACACAACTCATGGAAAAATCGAGTTGAACATATTGCATACAGGACAAGGCAAGGCCGTAATAAATATAGCTGACAATGGGCCGGGTATCCCCCAAGAGCTGATAGATAAGTTATTCCTGCCATTATATTCAACAAAAGGCCATGGCAAAGGAGTTGGCCTTTCAACTGTACGACAAGTCATACATATACATAACGGGACTATCACTGCAACTAATAATAAGAATGGTGGGGCTTTATTTAGTATTAAATTTAATTGCTCAAGAAGCAGTCAGTCAAACATGTAACACTTGATTAATCGCAATTGGCTTGGTACTGTGTAGATCTTATTCATAAAATAGTAATATTGCACTCAGAAAACCAACGTGATTGAAAAGGAGTTTTGATTTATTTAATCGCAAAAATGATAACTATTGGATTGTTAATCAGTGATAAGTGGATGAGCTGCAAGTGATATGAGTAAATGCTGCTACTCAGATAATAGTCAGGGGTAGACTGCACCCCTTAAAAATCGTTTTCGGCAAATAGCAACCTAGGCTTAATCGAATAATAGCTAAACAACGTAAATTTTTCGATTTTACTCTCTTTACTAACGCTCATCGCCATGTAACTGGAATGTATTTCCCATGTTATTTCCTCCTTTTGAGTAATAATTAAGTTACTTACATAGAGTATGGCATGTTACAAATTAGCACACAATCTTAACAACTCAATAAATCAAGACTTAGCAAATGGTTAAGTTCATTTTTTCTGTTTGTTTATACTTACTCTTTATTAAAATCTATCAATTAGGATTATTTAGTAGTACTTCGTTTCGTACTGTCTAAATTAAGTAAACACTAAGCATACTATAGACATAATTCAGAAGGAACTTATATGTCCAGTATTTATACTGACAAGCTATTAAGGCAGTTTGGTCGCACGGATGGTTTGTTAAGCGGCGGTAATATGGCAACGGGCCTAATTGTCTACTGCATTATTGCCACAACAGAGGGATTTGGCCGAGAAGGAATTGTACTCTCTACATTTTTATTGTTTTTCTTATCAGCCATTTTAGAAGTCCCGACGGGGTATTTAGGTGACCGCTTTGGCTGGAAGTTTTCAGTCAAACTTGGGCTTCTCTGTGATTTTGCAGCCACCTTGTTTTTTAGCTTAACGGTTATTTGTTCAATTTATGGCTTTTATACTCTAATGTTAATTTTTTTAGCCTTGCGCCAGCTTTGTAGTGCACTTAATGGTGCGTTTACCAGCGGTTCATACCAAGCCGCTTATCAACGCTGGTATCAAGACAAACTCAAGGAAAACGATAGCTCAATCAATCATGCCCCTCCACTTTTTCTTTCCAGTTACAAGTACGGTATATTGATCCGTTTAGGACTACCATTATTTGCACTTGGACTTGGCTTATTACTACAAACAAAGCAGTTTACTTATATAACAAAGGAATATGTAACACTTATTCCTTTAGGACTAATCTTATACATTCTTATGATTCAAGTCTTAGCCTACTTTAAAATGGCTAAAGACCTGAATTTTAAAACAATATCTATTAAAGATGGCAATTCAACCCAAAATGTAACAGTAACTAAGTTATTTTTATCCGCGCAAGCTACATTACCTGTTTTATACACTTATGCTTTTGCTCACCTTTTTTTACAAGTTACTTATATGTTTTTAATTGGTGAGTCTTACTATCTATTTAAGGATGCTGATTTACCTCAAATATTAGTTTGGGGTGGTGGTATGGGAGCTGCTGTTATCAGTAGTTTTTTAGGAATAGCTATATCTCGCTTTTTTATTCCTTGGTTATCTAAACAACCAGGCTTTCGGGCTATTCGATGGCTAGGGACTCTCGCTTTAGGTTTTTTATCAACTGTAGTTGCAATATCTTTTTACAGTGATATTTCAACAATTGCCAAACTTTCCTGTATGTTCTTAGTGATACTAATTGCAGACCCCATTTGCTTTGCCTTACGTGCTGAAATTACCTCTGATAGTCATCGCTTTGTTCCTGATGAATTTAAAGCCAGTTGGTTTAGTGGTGGTTCCTTACTAGCACGATTAACCTACGCAATGATTGCCGGGCTGATTTTAATTGCAGGGGTACCCCATATGGGTATTTTTGTCATGATGTCAGTATTAGGGGTTATTGGTGCTGCTCTCGCTGTAATTAACTATAAAAAAGGAGAAAACGTCAGTAAATTTGAACGTGCCAACTTAAAAAAGTGCTTAGGTATGGTGATTGGCATTATGTTCTTTATTGCCAGCTTTGTTGTATTTTTAAGCGAAACCTGGTATTTCGTTAAACAAGCCACTGAAGCACAACGTCAACAAGACCAATCCATTACAGAAAAATATGCTGGACAGTTCTCTCTCATTGAAGACACATCCCAGGCCAGTCAATTGCTCCATTCACTTAGCCAAATGGCAAATGTCGACTGCGTCGATATTAATATTGATCTTATTCAACAAACATCCTGTGATACAAACCAGTCAACTTATTCTGTTTCTAAGGAGATCTACTTCAACTCACTGGTTAAACAGAATCAACGGGGTTCATATACCATTTTTTTTAATGACTCAATAATCCATCAAAAAACCTTAAAACACTTGATTATTGTGGCAACTATTTATGTCGCTTTTGTTCTCTTGATGTTTAGTATCACCTACCGCATTGTCAAACGTATCTGCAGTGAAGCCACAATGGTGTTGGATGTAGCCATGGATAAGACATCAAACAAGCTCAAGGATACTAATGGCGAAGAGCGTTACTTTATTGATGAGTTTGCCATCATGGCTGACAAGTTTAATGATTTTATTGAAAACGAAAAGCGTATGGCCAATTTGGAAGGGATCAACCAAATGGCAGCTCAAGTGGCCCATGACATACGTTCACCTCTCACCGCGCTGGAACAAATTGCTGAACATTCTGCTGAGGCGATTCCTGAACAAAACCGTATGATTCTTCATAGTGCTATTGAAAGTATGAGTGATATTGTCAATGGTTTGTTAGTTGTTGAGCGAGAGCAAAATATTGATAAAGATCCCGCCAAGCAGCAAATTTCCAAGCAGTTGTTATCTACCATTCTGGAAGAAGTCGTATCAGAAAAACGCATTCAATATCGCCGTCAAACTGAGGTCGCTCTTCAGCTACAAATTGATAGTGATGCTTATAGCGCCTTTGTGAATATACATGCCAATTCGCTTCGACGGGTGCTGTCTAATTTAATCAATAACTCAATAGAAGCCATTGGTGAACAAACCCAGCTTAATATTCAACTAACCCTGAAAGTCTTAAACAATAAAACAGTTATTACCCTGACTGATAATGGACAGGGCATTTCTAACGAGCTTATAGATAAAGTATTAGAACGCGGGGTCAGTGTGGGTAAAACAGGTAACACCGGTTTAGGCTTATCTCATGCTAAATCAACCATTGAGTTATGGAAGGGTAAATTTACTTTAGAATCAAACCCTGGTGTTAGTACACAAATTACTATTGCCCTCCCCATACAGCCTGCGCCTGAATGGTTCTTACCCTTCTTACTATTACCCGCTAATGCGCAAATAATGGTGTTAGATGATGATGCCAGTATGCACAATGTCTGGCAAAGTCGGTTCGCCCCACTCCCATTAAAGGAATCTTGTGTTGATGTATACTACTTCCGTAATGAAGCACAAATCGGGGAGTTTTGGAAACAACAAAAAGATACTAATCGTCCTTTGGTCTTATTATCTGACTACGAACTACTAGGGGAGTCCAAAACTGGATTGGATATTATTGAAATGATCCCCGCAAACTCCAGTACCCGTATTCTAGTAACCAGCCATTATAAAAGCGCCAATATACGAGAACGCTGCTCAAAACTAAGGGTCAGGATCCTACCCAAATCCTTAGTAAACTGGCTTTCCATCGAGGTAGCCCCATGGGAGCCCATTCGCTACGATATGGTACATGTTGATGATTTTAAAGCCATACGAACGGCTTGGAAACTAGAAGCCCAATTAAACGGTGCAAAACTTCTGTCATTGTCCAGCCCAACTGAGTTTGAGCAGTATGCTGAGCATATAGATAAAGAAACTCCAATTTATATTGATGATGAGTTTTTAGACTTCCCTATCAGGGGTAGTGAATGGGGTAAAACTCTTTATGAACTGGGCTTTAAACGACTCATATTAAGTACCGGCGTGGCTCCACGAAATGCCAATGAAATGTATTGGTTTGAGTCAATTTCAGATAAAGAGTCTCCATGGACAAAAGCCAGACAAAAATCCAAATTGGAAAAAGAGGATAGCGCTTAATATTGTTTAGTTTTTTTAACGCTTTTGTAGCACTTCATATTAAATAGTCATCAATCAGACGGTTATCATCATATTGAAGTG
Source organism: Spartinivicinus marinus (assembly GCF_026309355.1). NCBI lineage: Bacteria > Pseudomonadati > Pseudomonadota > Gammaproteobacteria > Oceanospirillales > Zooshikellaceae > Spartinivicinus > Spartinivicinus marinus. The sequence continues at coordinate 130,608 of NZ_JAPJZK010000003.1, read as the reverse complement.
CTACCCCCTCATAACTACTTTTTCCCTACTCCCAATTTGCTTAACCTGCTTTATAATACACACCTTTTTCTTTCAGTTATCCCTCAACACTAAAGCACATCATCTGCTTTACTTATCCCATATTGTATTTAAATCATTCATCTCTTAAATACACACTTATTGTTAAAATATTATTTTTTAAATAAGCAAGAGCATAAATCAACTTAAAATAATTTATGACTACAATTCATAAACTTTATTTATTGAAAATTACCGCTATACCAATTTATAGTAGACACGCGACAGAGGAAGCAGTCAGGCGGTACTGTCTCCAATCAATCTAAGTTTCAGCCTAACTAATATCTCATACCATTAGGTAGTGCTACTCTTATTGTATTAGGCAATTTATCCAATGACTAACCACTGTTGTAATTAGCCCAGATCCATTCTGGGTTCATTTCATAATCCTTAATTTAACTTGTGTAGAGTGTGTCTGTTAAACGACATACTGGAACCTCTGGTTTAGGGGGCTCTTTGCCCCCATTTTTTACTTATCAAATATTATTTATAATAAAATTAAATGGGGTAATTAAATGCGGTCTCCATTGCCTGATGATTTGGCTACCATTGTCACCTGGCCACGATTAAAACGTTATTGCTATTTTTTTGAAGAAGCGGTTGAAACCAATCAAATCTGGACATTATATAGAGGAAGCTGGGCCATCGAACAATCCAACGGTTATCAAACGTTTCCTCTTTGGCCTAACGGGGCTTTTGCCACAATTTGTGCAATTAAACAATGGCAATATTTTAAACCCATACAATTTACTATTGAGATTGTGTTGAACGAAGTCATTCCTATGCTGGATAACAGTTTATGGTTTCCTTCCATTTTTCAAACACCCTCTGACAGGGGCACCATTATTAATACGCAGTTATTAAAAGATGAATTGTTAGGCCTGATGTAATTAAAAAGTATTTTGCGTTCATTATTTTCGTTGGGTCGTAGGGGTACTATGTCCCGTTTGCCAGATTATGTTGTACTGGCCTTTTTTAGTTCTTCCTTAATTTTTTGATGATGGCTTCCAATTCCTCATCGTTGCTAAAAGCCAGCACCACATAGCCACCATTGGTGCTATTTTTAGCTCGTCTCCCACGTTTAACCACGGAGGTAAATCCCGTGAGCGTTGATAATTTTTGGCCTAGCTGATCATCCTTCATTGTCTGCCATTTTGCCAACGTATCAATTTCTTCCAGTAACTGAATTTCACCAGCTAGGTCACGACTTGACCAGTCGTGTATATAAGCCTGCTTAACCAGCTGCATTTGCTGGTAGATATTTTTGACGGTGACCAGCTCCCGTAAATGTGCAGCAGGGAGAGTATACTTATCTAATAGAGCTTTAACCTTTGGATGTAACTGATCAAACCGCGATAGATGTGATACTTCAGCCCGTGAAACTTTCATTCGCATGGCAATATCTGCTTGTGATAAGCCCTGCTCTTTTAACTGCTTGCACCGTTTAACGGCTTTCCAAATGTCATTCATACTGAGTTATTGTTTAATGGATAATTTGTAGCAATGCTACAAGTTATTATGACATAATTGGTTTACTAGGTCGACTATTGTTTACAGTTTCTCTGAAACGCTACTCATGCATCTTCTCTGTTGATAACACTATTTAAGTGTTTGCTGCTGTTTATTAACAGGCTAGTGCCTGATTTTCAATAGACTGCAGTTCAAGTCGGCGTTGTTCGAGTAGTGCCCGCGTTTCCCGATGTTGCTGGCTAAGTTGCTGGTATTGTTTTTCCAACAAGTTGATCTCTTTTTCAACCGTTGTAGCAGGACGCTGACTGGGCTCAGTGCCTAAGAATTCATCTTTGTGTGCTCGTAACACTGACAGTTTGGGCTGAGAACGGTTGTAATGTGCTGCCTGTACTAATAACTCATTGTATAAGATGCGATTTCTTTGTCGGCAAAACCGGTGAACACTATCTCGTAAAGCACCATAATGAAGGTTATGGACTTTTGATAAATCTACAGGTCGTGCACCCTTTAAGATTTCGATTGAAGCTTCAATAAAGGCTGGATTCATAGTATCAACTCCTAATCCTATTAACACCAATGCTTCATTCCCGTCCTGTTTTTCCCCTTGTTTATCACTGATAAAAAAATAGCTGCAACTTTTTTATTTATTTCTAAAGAGTCATTAATCCATGCAACACTAGGCTAATGTCGAATCAGTGATGGGAGAAAATTTATCACTACGTGAAACAAATTTAAATACCTAATATTAAAAATTTCCATATTTTTTTGATCAACGATTATCATTGAGTTTTCGTTATTTATTGGTGTTTTTTTGAGTGATTTATTAGTAATTTTCAATTCACGTTTTCAACAAATTTGTTAATTATCAAACATGATTCAGTCTGATTCTGAAAAATTAGCGCCCTGTTCTCACACTGATTTAGCATTATTTGAATCGCTTGGGCTGACTATCAATGAAGCGGTAACTCACACTGAAACGGGTGTCATACGGCACTACCTGGACGAACTGGGGCAATGTATCCCCGGTGTTTATAGAAATTTGCCAGCGGCTGATTATCACCAGGCACCAGCTTATTCACATAGCCAGCTAAAGGTGTTAATTAACCAATCAGCCAAGCACTTTTATTGTCAATTTATCGAATCAGACAAAACAACTAACAACCAAAAACCAGCCAGTTATTTAACAACGGGAGAGTTTATTCATGCACTGTGCTTAGAGCCTGACAAGGTTTATCAGCGCTACTACTGTGATTTAGCCATTGAAGACTATCCAACAGCGCTAAAAACGACCACTGATATTGATCGAGCATTAGTCCAGCTAAAACAGCCTAAAACTAAAATTGGGGAGCGAAAAGCTGGTAAAATTGCCAGGTTACTATCAGTGGATCCTGATATAGCGATTTGGGATCAGCTGTTACTCAATCACCATGAATTGCCAGAGCATCAACATAAGACACCTATTGCAAAAACTACTTGGCTACAAGCCCACCAGGTAGTCAAAGCAATTTATGAGCGTCCAGAGGCTAAAGAGGTATTATCAGCTGGTATCAGTGAACTGTCATTATTTGCCACCTGCCCTATAACCCATCTCCCCCTTAAATGCCGTATAGACTGTTTAACAAATACCCTACACTTGTGGGATCTGAAAACAGCGGATACAGCCAACCCCGTTCTTTGGAAAAGCAAAGCCGCTAAATACGGTTATCAGTATCAAGATGCGTTTTATCGTTATGTGTTTGAGATGTGCACAGGTTTGCTACCCAGTGGCTTTGACTTTTTAGTGGTTGAATATCAAGACGTCGCTATCTGTGAGCCTATCACGCTAAGCGAGGAAACCAAACAGCTTGCTGATGAACTAGTGATTCAAGCGTTACTCAAGCTCAATAATTGTTTAGAAAATAATCACTGGCCAGGTTATACCACGGCTGGTATTACTGTCCTTAATTTATCATCTTGGTTATCAAAAACACGTCTATGAGCAATGACTCCCCTACCCCACCGTTACCTACTTATATTAAGGCTATCATTAAGAGTGAAGAACGGTTTAAGCATATAGTTGAGCATCATAAATATAATCTTAATTATCATGAAGAAGCTCAGTTCGCTAAAACACAAATTGCACAAACAACAAAGCTACAGCACTGCACACCACAGTCGATACACGACAGCTTATTGCAAGCGGCCAGCTTAGGATTAACGCTCAATCACCAGAAGAAACTGTGTTACCTAACAACCCGGTATAACAAAGAACTTCTAGCTTTAGAGTGTAAGTTTGACATCACTTATCACGGCCTTTATACCCTGGCTTTAGAAACGGGTGTAGTACAGTTTGTAGTGGCTGAGCGAGTATTTGAGAGTGATATTCAGAACGGTGGGTTTGAGTATTTAGGTCCTTTGCTGCCACCAAAGCACCAAACCAAAAACCCTTTTTTGAGTGATAAAGAGAAAGGTAACTGTATAGGTGTGTATTGTGTAGCCAAACTGGCCACTAACGATTACATGACTACCTTTATGACACAAGCAGAGTTGAATGCTTGTGCTCAACAAAATGGATTCAATAACAGTGTCTGGTCTGGTCCCTTTCGTGGAGAGATGGAAAAGAAAGCTTGTATTAAGCGTGCATTTAAGCTTTGGCCAAAGTATCAAGATAAAAGCGGTCGATTTAGCAATGCTGTTGAGCTAATGAATCGTGATATTGACACTATCAACCCTTAAAGACACTAATCGATTTTCTCTCTATTTTTAAATTGCCTGTATATATCCAAAAAATATAATGCTTTATCAAGCTTATCAGATGGAAGCAAATCCAGATTTACTTCATGGTCTTGGATAAAATCCCAAGGGTGTATAAAACTTTCCTTGTCTTCCTTCGTATAACAAAATGGGCTTCTATGCCACAAAATTGTGATCTCATACATAATCATTACTAGTGTATAAGTAAACTTCCCTTTTTTCAGCTTATCGGTAAAAACGTTTGACCATAGTTGATGTTTTTTGAGCCGCTCGACTAGTCCTTCAAATAAATCTTGGCAATTTAAGTTATATTGAGTGTTAGGCGACTGTAGCTTTCCAATAAGGTATTTTGATGATACATTTAAAGCATTATTATATAGTATAATATTTCTTTTAAATGGGTCAGTTATTATTTCTTTCTCATTCCCATCTTTATTTAAATTAGTATCAAACTCAGAGGGAGCTGAATCTTTATTTTGATTTATTTCCCTTAAATATTTGTTTTTCAGTGCTTTATATACATAAGCACCATGCTGTCTTCTACCACCAGATAATACTAGTTCCTTGATAAATTTTTCAACTTTATCAAGACCCAAAACCTCAGCAAATAAGCCAGGAGAGCCATCTTCAGTAACAATGTATTTATCAGTTTGGTTTATATTTAAGTGTATTCTACATAAATCGTACAAGCTCAACTTATTTAAGTCGTCATTATTAATTAAATCTTTTCTTTTAGTCAAGCTTTTAATATATTGGCTCAATTCATTTGAGTCTCGTTTAAACACTATTTTTTTTATAATAAACTGAAATCCTTTTTTACCTGATGCGATTAACCTTACCTCAATATCCAGGTCTTTTTTAGATACGGTCTTAATCTTTGATTCTATCTGTTTTCTTGCCTCAGATGGAAATACATTAACTAAATTTGGCATAAAAAGTAAACAAGAAAGTTCCTCTTGACTATATATTCTGGAGTGGACCTCTCTGCCTACATGTTGATTTTGAACATATGGTCTGCATAATTTATACAGGGCAATAGTTTGAGTGCTTGATAACTTACTTAAATAGTTGAAATCAACATGAGTGTAAACTTTATGAAGATCATCATAAAACCAATCAGCTAATGAGTAATTAAATACACCTGCCGATTTAATCTTAAAAGATTTACTCTCAGCACTTAATACTGCTTTTGTAAAAGGCTTGTGTATTAACTCATCATTTTCAGATAAATAAGTAACTATACTTTTAGCGGTGGTTAGATCATCAAAAGTTGCAATCTTGATGCTACTTAGTCTGTAGACAGACTTTTTGATTAATTCATAGTTTCGATTTGGAAAATTGATAGTTTTAGCAAGATCTGAATAAGACCATTGATGCTGGGTGATACCTAAATACTCTCTTTCTCTTCGTGATAACTCCATCATCGCTATGAGACACTTCAGCTCAATTGAGCTAATCACAGGACTACGGTTTAGCTTGGAAGCATCCATTGGCAAGCTTAGATCTGCAGCTTTCTTGGACAAGAGGGCTATCATATCAGCTATTACTTTTGAGCCTTGATAACTACCCTCCTCCTTCCTGTAAACAAGCTTAACTGTCATTTAAGTGAAATACCTTAAACCGAAACTATATTTCAAACCAGAGCGGCTATTTTTCATACAAAACGTTTAATGTTTTCTCAACTTATAGCAACACCATACCTAATATACCCTGGCCTATATTTAAGACTATCTCAACCTATTTTTCAACATATTTGTTACAGCATTAACTGTAGGTCAAAAAATAGGCGGCTTATGTATTTTAATAACCAAGTTTCGTATTATTTCGACCAAAAATGTATTTTTTTAACCAAGTTAATGGTATTTTCTTTTATAAATCAATAACTTACAAACTCTCTATAGTATACCTATAGTATATTATATTTACATATATAGTAGTTATAGTTATAAGAAATGGTAAATTTCTGCTCAAAATGAATGTATTATGTTTTAAAAACATACAAATTTTTTACTTATTAATAAAAAATTTAAACCTATATATTGTTAGAAAATAATAAAATATGTACAATCTTAGTCGCCTATTTGTACATATATATGTGAGTACTGCTATTATTTAAGATATGTACTCTTTTAATGAATATTCCAACTAACAGATGGAATCACTTTGATGAAAATCATTACAAGTGCAACTCATAAGGGGGGCGAAGCAAAAACTACACTTGCTCAAGTAATAGCCTCTTACACAGCTCAACTTAAAAACAAAAGAACTCTTCTAATAGACCTGGATAAGCAGGGATCACTTTCTAGGCGTTATCTAAGAATGGAGTCAGAAGAAACAAGAGCAGAAATCGATGGAACTGCTATTCCTCCTGTTCATCCGGACTATAGAGAAGGTAATGACCCCTCCGATTTTCCACCAAGAACAAGTTTTCATGGAATTTATCATGGCCAAATGGTTGTGCCTTATCCAACCAGTATACCTAACTTAGATATTGTTCCTTCATGGTCAAGCCGGCTTGATGCTGTTCTCAAAAATAGTCCAGATTACTTACTTGAAAGGGTATACAACAGGCCACTTGAGTTTTTTAAGCTTCCTGAACTGAGAAGTGCATATGATGTTGTAATTATCGATACACCTCCAGATAAAAACCCTCTTGTAATTGGGGCTTTAAGAGCTAGTACACATGTTTTCATTCCTGTTCAGCTTGCGCAAATGTCTTTAGAAGGACTTGAAGCAATGAAAATTTTTGTTGGACAGCAGAATGATGTTGTATGTAGTGACCATGAAATTAAACTGGCTGGCATTGTTCCAACAATCTATGACAAATCTGCAAGTCAAAAAAAGCGCTTAGAGTTTCTTAAAGATCAGCATGGTGACTTGATAATTGATCCACCAATGTACAAAAGAGTAACAATTACAAGATTGAGTGAAACACCTGCAGAACCTTCAAGTTTTTTAGAGTGGCCATCCTCTGTTATGGCTAAGAAATATGGGCATAAAAAATCGCAGCAAGAAAATGACAAACATGAACTTTTAGAAACCTGCGAAGAAATTTATAAGAGGGTCTTTAAATGAGTGGAATGTTTAGAATTCCAAGTAGAAATTCAAATACTGACAGTGGAACTACTGAAAAAAAACTAAGTAGAGACGAACTTGTAAGTAAGTCACAAGAATTACGTCGTGATGCAGGTCCAATTAGAATGGACATGATTCATCACAATCTTAGTAACGTAAGGGCTCTTTCATTTACACCGCAGCAGCTTAAATCTTGGTTAAAAGTAGGAGCTAGTGATTGCGTAATACAAAAGAAGGAGGGGGATATATTATTTCCTTCTTTTGATAACTTAGAACATAAGCTAAAGTTTGATAGATTTGCACTTAAAAAAGCAAAATCTGATTACGAAGAAATTTGTGCATTAGCTAAAACAATTTACTTAGATGGCATTAGCGTCTTACCACCTATTAAGCTGCTAGATGATAATTCTGGTGTTTATAAAGTTATATATGGGCAAAGACGCTTTATTGCAGCATACATCCTTGAAGAACATTTAATTTATGCTGAAATAGAAAAATCTACTGAAGTTTATAACTCTCCGTTTGAAGTTGCGAAAATACAGTTCAAAGAGAATGCTGGTCAGTCTGATATGTCTTTAGCAGATAAACTATCATTTGTTGAGCTTGTTAATACTGAGTACACAATAAAGTATGGTAAACCTGCAACAGTTTCAGATTTAGAAAAAGAGACTGGTCTTTCAAATCAAAATGCAAGGAGTTTTTATAGAGTTTTACATAGCTGTGAGCTAGTTAAAAAACTAGTACATAAGCACGTTATTACATCACTAAAGCCAGCAGTTAAACTTCACCAAGAATTAAAAAAGAATCCAGCTAAAGTTAGAAGCGAACTGTTAAAAAAATATTCTGAGTTTGAGGGTGAACTAAAGGAATGCAGTTATTTCGAAAATGAAGAAGTAGCCCAAATTAAAAGCAGTAAAAGAGACTATGGAAAACGAACACTTAAAATGGGGACTACTAAAAACAGTGAGCTAATAAAAGATATCTTAAAGAGATACTCTAAATCAAAAGAATTCTCGCAGCTAAAAACTGTCATTCAAGATTTGGACTGGAATGACTTTGAACAAATAGAAAAAGCATGGAATAGCTTTTTAGAAATTGGTAATACTGTTTTTAGCGAGTAGTGAAGATTGGAGCTTTTTATGATTACACAAAGTATTTCATCTTGGAATGATGTAAGATTTTTCTTTGAAAACAAAGATTATAAAAATGAATTAACCTCAACTTCTGTTGATATAACTGCCCACTGCTTTAACCTGCTAAATAAAGCTCTTCAAAGGGATAGTTATAATAAAAAGCAGCAATCCATCTGGATTGCAGAAGCGCTCAAAGATATGTTAGATCAGCCTCATGATGAGTTCATGTTATTGCTTGATACAGATACAAGTAATAGGCATAAAGGGCTGGAAATGAAAACAATCTTTTTAACTCTGCCTATTGAAATTGATAGGCAGCTAGAGGATAAAGTTGACTATATTAATGAAACAGAGGTTGGATTGATTGGTGTAAAAAGAAGAATTATTTACACAGCTATATATAGGAGGTATTGGAAAATGAACGCCTTTGGAAAAGAGCTTCCCCTTGATGATGTATAAAGGGGGTCCCGGGACCCCTTTTATTTAAGTTGTTGATTTTAAAAAGAAAATAATTTTTTGTCTGGGACCTATAAGCCGATAAATGTATATTTGTTAATACATAGAAACCTCTGGCGCAGTTTCAATCGCTCCATATTCCATTGGGTCACTGACTAAAAAGCTTGGAGTAGGGGAGGGGGGCTCTTGAGAGCGTTTACTCCTTTTCAACGGCAGTTGTTTACCATCTATTTTCGTAGCGTTATCTAGCAAGGCTTTGAGTGGTTCCAGGTCTTCTACAGTTGATGGGTTAACCAGGGCATTTGCTACGGCATCGGTTATTACGACAGGTGAGTTTTTAGCAAATTCGGCAAACAAGGACTGCCTCTGTTGTGCTTCTTTTTCGATGGTTTGCTTCAGCGTATCATTATCATTAACCAGTGTTGTCTGTTCTTGGTTTAAGTGATCATACAACGCTTGTAGCTTCACCAGCTCATGAAAGTACATTTGGTTCTGGTTGTATGACAGTTCAACTGAATCAAACCACTGTTGAAGTCTGTTTTCTGCATCCTCTTCATTTACACCTGTTTGCTTGATGGCATCAAGGATGGCTGCAAAGTTAGGTTTCTCTTCTGCTGTGGAGTCGAGGACATAGCCACGGTTGTTAGCAAAGTTTGGATTGATTACATAATCAAAACCGCTGATCTGATTTAAGAATGTATTCGCACCTGTTTCACTTCCTCGTGCCGCAATTGAAAAACCACCCACTTTCGAGTTGTGTAACCCAAGTAGGGTTTTACCTTCTTCGTTGTCTAAAATTTCTTGTGAGTGTGTAACGTTGCCTTCATCATCAATGTTAAGTTCGGTACATACACAAGCTGGAATCGCTTTGATGACAATTTCTTTGCCACTATCCAGTTTGGCAACATCAGTTTCACCAGGGAACAATTTATTCGTCAGTTCGCGAATACCATGACCCACATAACCCACCATCTCCCTAAGTTTCAATCGCTCTTGGGTTTCAGGTGAGTCAATGATTTTCTTAAAGTTATCGAGCACATAACCACGTTCTTTGCCTGAGTAGCTTCTACCGTTTTCAAAGATATTAAATGTACAAGTGACTTTATTGAGTTTGTTTTTGCTCATGCTTGGGCTCGTTTGGTTTGCTTGGCTGGTCTTGAGTAGAGGAGGGTTTTTTGGAAGTAAACAGAGGGCTAATGTCGTCTGCCTGAAATTGCATTAACTCTGTCATGACCCAGTTCAGAGCGTCTTTCTTATCCAGTAGTTGGAACTCAGGATCAATCAGTTGAATCAGCGAAACGACAGATGTTGCAAAGTTGGCTCGTACTTCTTGGGCTTGAGCTTGCTCTTGTTCCAGTGCGGTATTAATACTGTTGAATTTAATCACCCAGGGTTTGTCGTCGGGCGTATATACCTTGTTGTATTTATACGCTACATGAATCTCGAATAATCGTTCGATACCATTACGTACTGCATTTCGAACCAGGTTGGCTTTAATCGCTGCGGCAATGGCCATCCTAAAAAAACCACCATCCCCCAGACCGCCCGACAGGTCATCCGTAAAACCTAACAATGACTTATCAACGCTCAGTGCAGACGCAAGTCGATTGACTATAAAATTCACATCTTCGATGGAAGCGATATTCACATCATTGACTTCGGTTTGAATATCCACCTTGCCAGACCCACTTGACCACACTGGAAACACCAGGTTATTGATAGTGTTAAAGAAGCCTTTGGACATGGCTTGATTAGAAGAGTGATCCGACTTTTGTTTTAAGATCTTGGCAATGGTGTTGAAGTAACCAGCGGCTTTTTGGGGAGATTCTTGCCCTACATTGACTCCAATAAACCGATCTTTTTTACCGGCATTCCAGCGAGCCACACTTAAGGCAGTGGAGGCTTGTTCGAGTTTTTGCCAGGGATCAAACGCCGCTCTTAACAGTGATTCTCCATAATGGGTAGTTTCAACAACCGGGTCATTTTCGTAATCATCAGATGCCAGATTAAACTGTGTGTGTTCTCGTGAAGGTTGGTGTTGTTGATGGCTACACAAGTTGGACCATTGGGGTATTTTAAAACTGACGACTTTCCAGGGTTCGATTAGCTGTTGTCTTTGGTCGGCGGGTTGGTGTTTTGATCGATAACCTGCTAATAATCCGGCTCGTTCAAATTCCTTAATTGAAAGAGGATGGGTATAACGATCATGCCGTATATGTTGGATGCCTTTACCTTCTGCACCATAAGGTCGGACATAACACACGCCATACTTAGCGGCTTCATAAGCCCAGTTATGTAATTGCGCATTAAACAAATCCCGAAACGTGTCATTCAAATCTGAAATCACTTGGTTTGGTTGACCGTCCTTTGACTCAATAAAAATGATCTCATTGGTGTCAGTAGTAGCAGAAAGGGCATGCTGAATATGCATTTTTAAAGCGGCATCAATCGACGGATCCACCGCCATTTCATCATAGATTTTGTATTGCAGGGTGCGGTCAGTGGGGAAGGGGGTTTTTAGTGGTTCGTAGTGACTGGCATCATCAGTTTGTAGCGGCTGATTTAATAGCCGTTCCATACTGGATAAATCACAAGCAATACCACTAACCGGGCTATCATGAATGGGTTCGTTTTCATTAAAGCCGGAAAACAAGCGTTTCCAACGACTTTTTTTCTTGGGTTTTTCGGTCTCTACTGCCATAAACTCGCCTTTTGAGCGAGTATATAATGGTTTGATGTAAAGTACGGCAGATAAAAAAATATTGTATGTGGGTGGGTATATATGCTGTGTAGCACTGCTACATGCGTTACACGTGGAACAATTTAATGTTCCATGGAAAGTGGGTGATAGCTATAGCCCACTTCCCGGTGGGAGCGGTGCAGTCTTCAATTAGAAAGTTAGCCACTAATCAATGAGCCTGGCGTAACGCTGCTCTGACTTCTAGCTCTTCATCAAAGAGTTCATAGGTCAAGAAGTCACCCTCTTCAGTATCCAGCACATGTTGAGTATTCGCCTGTGCCCCCATTTCAAACTGCCACTCAGCATATTGCCAAGCAGCAACGATCCCGTAAGCCGGGTCATTGAATGTCAATTGATTCAGTATTTCCTCATCGAGATTACCGACTGGAAATAATGTACGTGTATCGCCTTGCTCCATTAGTAATTTTTTTAGCCACCACCAGTAGGGACCATAGGCTCGGTAGTGCAAAGCGTTACGCCGTAACGTATTGATCAGGTTTTCAACGGTGCGGCTAATAAACTGTTCCTTAGTCTGGTTTGCTGTAGCCTCATCGAGCAGGGGTTGTAATTCAGTTTCAGTAAATACGTTAATTGCCATTGCTACACCAATAATTCAGTTATCTGTTGTAAATCTTCGTTTGCCGGTGAACGTAGCCACCACCATGACCCTTCAAATCCTGGACTGTCCATCGTAAATGAGGCTCCATAACGCGATTTCAAACTGTCTTTGTTTGCATAGAGCTTGCCGTTCTTTGCATACCGATCATGTAAAAACAGTGCCTCAAAAGCGGGGATAAATTCACCACCCCAGGTCCGACGTTTTACTTTTTTGGTGGCGGTGGTCATATCAGTGGTATTAAAGCGCGCGGTGATGCCAACCTCCGCTAATTGATCTGCCAGGTGCTTTGGAATTTCACGAAAATCGTCGTGATTTCTTACTGCTGCTTCTGCTTCTCGGGTAGCCTGTTGATCGGCTGCCATGATCAACTGATTTTCTTGGGAGGCAATAAAGTTATCTACCCAATGTTGTATTTCATTAAAATTGGCACCAAGTCCTTTAACAGTACCAAATAGGCTGCTACTCAGTTCATCCAGCTTCCCATAAAACAAATCTAGGTTTTTTTGGTGGTCACTGGTGGCTAATCCTTGCTCTTGAAATAAGATTTGCCAAGTCTTAGCCAGTTGGGCATTAACATCGGCCTGGGTAGCAGAGTCTAGATAATAAGTCACTTTCCTTTCATAGGACCGGCCAAACCAGGTCCTCATGACACTTTCCAGGTCCTCAAAACGCTCACTTTCATCAGGCTCTTCCCGTATAAAAGTGGCATAAAATTCCATCACCCGTTTACATTGAGTTTGATTTGTTGACTCAGGCCAAAGCACCTGACCTTTTTGTTTGGTGGTGGCTTGTCTGCCATTGATCAGTTGTAATGCACCACTGCTGGTCTGAATTAAAAAGCCATCATCTTCCAGGTTGATTTGATCCACCAACTGATGATAAATGGAGGGTTCGATAGAATCTAAATTTTCATAGGTCAAACGCTTTGACAGTAACTGTTGTTTATCAAAATCAGCTGCGGATAATGAGGATAGTTTAATTTCATCTCGGCCCAGCTCTTGTAACCAGAACTGTTTGGTTTGACCTTCAACATTAATCGTATTGAGGAAACCATGCTTAGCTGCAATACTGACCACTTTATACGCGGCATTATCACCCCAAATCCGGTCTGAGACTTCAAGTACAGTGCCTACTGTAATGACATAATCACTATCGATAATGTACACCTGATCGGTGTTGGTTATGACACTGGGATCAAAAAATAATTTGCCTTCTTCAGCTTTATCTAGCAAGTACACCCGGTGCCGTTTAATCTTGTGTTCCAGCTGTTCGCCTTTGGTGGCATGGTCTTCATCAAAGTTGGCTAATTGTTGGCTGAGTTTGTCATGTTGGGACTGATAACGAGCCAGCTCTTTTTGTAATGCAGGATCATCGCTGTGGACGAGTTGGATTTTGATAGCCGCAATAGAACTACTGTTTTTATCCACTCGACTTTGCAGCTTTTCTTTCGCCAGCGCAGTATTTTCAGTTTGATGTTCAATTAACGCGGCTTCGGCATTTAATAGGCTTTTTAATTCCCGAACAATATCGGCACGGACTTTAGCGGTTTCTTGTTTGGCACGCTTGGCTTTCGCTTCAGCCACTTTTTGTTGATAGGCTTCAGGATCAGAGGCCAATAACATGGCTAATTCTTCAGGGTCCAACATGTCACCGTTTTTGGTCTGATGAATCGTGTTATCCGTCAGGATTTTATTAATCCAGCCTTCTTTACGGCCAATTAAATGCAGGCGATATTCATCCAGGGTGCTTTGTGCCACATAGTTATAAATCTTAACTCGGCTTTGTGTATTCCCTTGGCGAACCCCACGGCCTTTACGTTGGGTTAACTTGTCGGGTGTCCAGGGGAACGTCAGGTTATGAATAGCCGAGGTTCCATGTTGTAAATCGACACCTTCTTCTGCTCGTTCATTGGCAATAATAATTTGAATACTTCCGGCATTATAAGCATGGGCCAGTTTTTGGGTTTTCGCACCGGCAGCTTCATCCGCATTAATAATCCCGATTTTTTTCATATCCATGGGTAAATGATGCTGAATTAAACGGGTTAGTTTACGGTGCTGGGATTTTTCAGACGAAAATATTAGCTGCTTTCCACCACCGTCATATTCGGCACGTAAATTCTCCATTAATTGGCTGTATTTAGGTGTTAAGGGGTGGGTCACATCGGTGATGGGAATACCGTGTTTTTTTAATCCTTGTTCGAATTCTTTTTCAAAGGCCTGGTGAATAACGAGTTGCATGGGATCGGATGCTTCGTCTAACTCATCATCCAATAGGATGTCTTGTTTATCTTTTTCACCTTCGATAATCACATTAATGGTTTTAGTCTCAGGCATCCCAGCAAGAACTGCCAATAAGGCTTTGTGATGTTTTTTCGGAATATAACTGGTCAAGGTGCCTGAGTATAAGTCCATATCGGTGGCAACCCGTTCCATCTCCCGCATCACTGAAAAAATAGGGCGGTCACTGCCTTTTTCGGCTTCTTTACGTAGCTCCTCGTAAATCGCTGCTTGCTCATCGGATAACTGACAATCGGTTGTCACTTCTTCCGCTTGGGGGATTTCCAAGCCCACATCGTCCGCATTTTTAATTATGGCCTGCTCTTTAAATAAGCTACGCAGACCACTTAAGTTTCTAAAACCGACCAGGCCTTCTTTTGCGACACTATCGCCGGTGATTTTGAGTTTATCTACCGTATCGATTTCGCCAAATACATCAATAAAATCATCAGGCGTATAAATACCCAGCTGATGAAATTTCTCCATTGGCATCGTCAGGGATAACATATTAAAGGCTTCGACTGGGCTGCTCGTCAGTGGTGTGGCTGTCAGCATATAGGGGCCACGACCGTTGTTGTTATCCCGTAAAAAATCCATTTTGAGTGACATATCTTTCGCCCGTTGTGAGGGACTGACTTTGGATAAATACGCCAGGTTATTACCTTTGCTGCCTAATTTATGGGAGTTTTTAAAACGGTGGGCTTCGTCGACAATGACACTATCAACCCCTAAATCTTCAAAGTAGGGGAGCTGGTCTTTTTTAGTGGTACCTTCATCGCCATATTCCCCTTGTATACGGGCTTTTTCTTTTTCCTTTTTATAACTCTCGGTTGCTTTGTTCAGCTCGGTATTGCTGATTAAATTATTGTTAAACCATTTTTCTTGGTAGCGTAATTTGGTTTCTGGTTTTAATGGCAGGCGCTCATACACCTGGTGGGACATAATAATCAGGCTGTATTTACCGTGAGGAATTTCCCAGCATTTTTTAAAAATAGCTTGGGGATCATCTTTAACCATCACCTCTCGCTTAATAGGCTTACCGTTATTATCTAGCTTAGGGTTACCTTGATCATCAACAACGACTTCTGTGACGACTAAATCATCGTTGTCTTTTTTGGTGTGATAGCCCACCAATAAAAAGGGTTTGCCTTTAGTAAAGAATTGTTGGGCATTACGGCCCCAGTTTTCCAGCACACTATCGGGTGTCACAATCAAGGTACGTTTAGCACGCCCCATGTCCAGATTATATTGCGCAAGGCCTAAACCAGAAAATGTTTTACCTAACCCTGTACCAAAACATAAAAAACCTGCGCCTTGTTCGCTTAATTGGCGAATGGCTTTATTCTGGTAATCATGGAGGTTTACTGCACCGGAGGTGTCCGATAGATTTAAATTCTCGCCAGACAGTTCAGGGGTAATATAGCGGTTAACTTGGTCGTTATAATCCTGCTCTATCTGTTCGGCATTCACATGGGTTTGCAGGTATAAATTAAACTGCGACTCCAAGCGTTTCATTCGCTCCCGAAAATACGCCTGGTCTTCTTCTTTAACGCGGGTAGGTTTGCCGTTTAAATAATTGAGTAATTGCAGCTCAAACCCTTTGGGTTTTTCACCCCAACGAGCAATCGCTGAAAATTGCCCGCTGGGATCTTTAGTATCGACCACACGGGTTTGACTGACTTCTATTGAACCGTTGGGGAGTCGAGTGGCTACTGACTTTTCGACTTTATATGAAAATTGAAACCCTTGTTGTTCCTTTAAAAAATCCAGCAAATAGTGTCGGTCCAGGGTTTTATGGCGCAAACTGAATTGCACATCTTTTAAAGCGGTGTGACTCCGGCGGCGTTGCATCTCATCAATTTGTGCCTGCCATTTATCAATAAGCCGCTGGTCTTTTTCATCAGCCATTACCGATAACAACTGTTGGCTTTTGTCTACAACATCGCCACTGTAATAATCATTGGTTGGTAAAATATGGCCATCAGGAGTAATGGCCAGTGCATCAAACCGGGTAATATCCCCTAAGTTTTCGATGGGTGGGGAGCCGTTATATAAGCGCTGAATGTCGGCTAATTCCACATAAGGTTGTTTCTCAACATTCAATAAATATTCAACGATGGATAAGGCATGAGTGGGGTCATAACCTTGGGCCTGTTCGGTGACCTGGCCCTGTAATAAGGGTGATAATTCGCCGTCTTTGTCAGTAGCGTTGGAAAATGCACCCCAGGCTTTAGCAGTGCTGTCTTTAATAATCAGTTTTTTACTGCGAGACGGTGGTCCATACCGTTCAAACTCGGCTTTAATTAAGGCTTGTAAACCCCCTAAATCATCTGCCGCTTCGCCTTGTTGCAACTGGCTTTTTAGCCGAATCACCTGACACCCTAGCAAACCGCCCCGTAATACCTGTTCTCTCAAGGCGTCCGGCTGTTGTCGGGCATGGGTGATCACATCCCGTTGGTGGGGCTTAAATAATGCTGGCCAGGTGGTAAAAGCCGATTCAACTTGCTCAAACGACAATTGTAGTAAACCAGTGGGGCTCTCTAATAATGCAGTTAACTCTTCAATGGAGCCAACCCCATAAGTAGCTTTATCAATCACATTGGGTTGGCCTTTGACATCTGCTATCCACTCACTGTCTTTGAGGGTATGCATCAGACCATTGATGACTCGGGTATCGCCGTCTTGATAAAGGGGAACGGTAGCCTCAGTAATTTCCAATAAATCCCAGTCAATACGACTGGTGAACTTGTGGGCTAAAGCCCGTTTAATCGCAGTGTTATTTAATGATTGTTGGGCGGCTTTGGTAGTACTGTCCGGGCGTTTATGTATAAAACGTTTGCCTTCATCTTTAAAATATTGCCCTTTAATAAACGGCGTCCATAGGACATTGGCTTCCTCTAATACCTCTTTAGATAAAGCATCGATTTTTTCCGCTAAGTCGGCGGGGTGTTTTTTTAACACAATTAAATCGGTAACCGTATCGGTCCCTTGTTGACTGAATGTTTTTGAGGGTAATTTATGCGCCCCTAAAAACTCGGCTTTTTTACTGACTTTGGCGCGGAAAGCATGCAGTCGGGTATTGTCGACTATCCGGGGTGGCACGATTAACGCAATCAGTGCCCCAGGCTTGGCTTTATCAATTGCCCTGAGTACAAAATACTGTTCAATGGATTTCGTTTGTCGGTAAGCGGGGTCATGCAGGGCAAACTGCCGTCCTTCCCCAAATGGCACATTACCGACGACAGAATCAAAACTGTTATCCGGGGTATTGGCGCATAATTCTTCAAAGGACTGGTTTTTAATACTATCGGTGGGGTGTAACAGCTGATTCACTTGGGCGGCGGTTTCGTCAATTTCGGCCCCGGAAATAATCACCCCTTCAGGTTTAGTGGCACTAAATACACCGGCACCCGTTGAGGGTTCTAAGACATTACCGTTAGCAAAGCCATTGACAGACAAGGCATCCCAAATGCCTTCAGCGACTGGGGTAGGGGTATAGTACTCAAATAAACTGGCTTCATTTTTTAAACCACCGCGGCCACTGTACTGTCGTAAGATAGCTCGATCTGTCGCGGTTAAGGCTTCAGGATCGCCTTTCACTCGTTCTAGAATCTCACGGGTTTGGGCATTGATTTTTTCACGATAAACCTTGCCACCTTTTTGTAAGCCAAACAGGGTATCAGTTGCTTCTGTCGTGGAATCATCCGGTGTAGGCTCAGGCTCGATTGGATCTGCCGGCTTAAGGTAGCCCCAGAAGGCATTAATTAAATCAGAAAGGGAGTGGGCGGCGTGGATAGCTTGAAAGGAAGTATCTGACGTATTTTGCATAAACCTTTACATTAACCATGAAAGTGATTAATAAACGACTATTTACAACAAACACAAAAACCGAGAGACGATTGCTTGAGCAGGACTGCATTTTGTTGCCCGTAGGCCACTAAACAGATAGGCGCACCTGAATTAAACGGGGCGGCTTTTCCATCAACGGTATAGAAACGCGGTCGACCTTTTAAAAATAAAATGGCACTGGCTTTATCCCAGATAAACTCAAAAAAGAGATGTGTTTCAGTTCGAGCAGGAATGAGTGCAATACCGTTATTATGCTCAGCCATTTTTTTAAACCATTTTTTGGCTTCTTGGCCAAAAGGGGGATTTAACCAAACCCGGCCAAACCAGGGCTTTGTTAAGCCATTATCTTGTTTGGTATAGTGAGTTGTCGCTGTAGGCCAGGGGCGATTGATAGGAGAGCATGGGTCTAAATCAAATGAGCCAAGAGTCGTCAAAATACTAGGTGGTGTAAGCCACTCATCGTTTTTCATGCGTGCAGACTGGTGAGAAGAAAGGCTCAAATACTGGCTCCAATAACAGCTTAGGAGATTGAAAAAATCTCCTATTCAACAATTGGAACCATTGTAAATTGAAATGTGAAAATCGACCGCTGATATAAAAATATTGGGAAAAATAATTGTTGTTTTTTAAAAGTGAATAAAAATAAAAGCGTAAGGCAGGCTAAATAGCTGCCCTTTAATATTAGTTAGTCAATTACTTCATCGTTATCACTACCAATAAAATCCAACATTGTGGCGAAACTGTCTTCACTTAATTTATACAGGGGCGTTTGGTCATCACTCGGGTAATGATGATGAAAGATGCGGGTTGCTTCTGCTTTGTCACTAAACCCTAACAAATACACTGGGTATTCACCAGGCGGTTTTGCCATAAAGACTCGCTCAGATTCCATTTGATGCCCCACAATAATATCGAGTGAAACGGACTGACTGGTATCACGCATATAACCTAGAGAATGTGTGACTTTACGTTGCCAGGGCTCACCACTGTCAGTATATCCTTGCAAGATATCGCCAGGTTGCTGAGTGATATACACCTCAAATGACTTAAATTGTATTTTCTGTTTATAGGCGGGGAATAAATGGTCATAGTATTCCGCTGGCGGCAAGCTGTCTTTTGATAAACCGGGTGAAGGTGGATAGGGCAGTAAATCCCCTTCCAGTAATTCAAACTCAAATTCCGGTGAGGTTGAATAGGTGCAATGAATATCCATGGGTGCCAGGCGTGGAAATTCAGCGGTTTTGCCAAAAGGCGTATAACCATGGTGCCGCATATAGTCAGTGACTAAGAAACTATCAAAGTCGGGGCCTTCTATGGTTGCTGTCGCTTTTTGTTCCCATTCGGCATCCAATGTAATGGTAATAGGATCGCCTAAATAATGTTGAATTTTAAATCGATACATAAATTGGCTATGCCTTATGTAGTATAAAGCCGTTAACTTTTTAGTTCAGGAATGACCATTCCAGGCTGAAACCAATCAGGTGCCTGGCGATGGGTAATCAGTTTTTTTAAGTTTTCTATTGGATGAGATTGAATGCCTTGCTGATTCATCTGGTGTAAATAAGCCCAGGCTTTAGCATCTAACTCTGATGCCATAAAATCATTTGAGCCATCTGGCGCCACCACCAATCGACCAGTTTTTTTGCGTCCTGTATGGCGGTCTCTGGTACTTGAGTTTAAAAACTGATACCCCATCAAAGGCCCTGCGGTAATAAATTCCTTAGTGATTTTAATTGGTTTGACTCGTTTAAACAGTTGTTGATAAAAATCATGGTCAGCACTCTTTTGCTGGCGGATTTGTTTAAAAAGGTCTTGCTCTGCAGTCGATGTATTGTTTAAAAAACCCAATAAACAATCAAACATATCCGGGTCGTTATTGAATAGCTCGTATAATTTAACTGAAGAAGCAAAGTGCTCTAACCCCATCGACATGACTTCTGTACTGCCATCAGCATAATATTTACCTACATAAGGGTTAATAAACGAATCTGGGTAGGCCTTTTCATCTGATCGGTAGTTGGTGTTACCTGCCAATTCTTGTAATGGTTGAAGTGGCCCTTCTTTTCGTGATTCCACAAACTGTTGTGCTGTGGCTTTGGTGACTGGATCGTTTTCTAATAGATGGGCCATTTCATGAAACAAGGTCGTTTTATCAAAATCCCCATCAACATAGACGATCCCCTCTGTAACAGAAGCTGCTGCTCGTTTTCTTCCATCACTGACAACGGATACCTGAGATAATCGACCATGGGTGAGCCGATAAAATTCAGCCATGTCTTTTAATAGCTGGGTTTTACTGTAACCCACTTTTTTGAGTCGGTTTATAACAGTTGTTGAAATAGACTGCTCTTTTGCCCATTGCTGAGCTACCTGCGCAGAGATAGTCGATTGATTAATTAGTTGATCATAAACACCCGACATGAGCTGTTCAGCTTTTTGGTTAATTGCCTGTTGTGTTTCAACGACTTGTTGTTTGGTGGCTTCATCGGGTTTGTAGAGCGCTGTTTGATTCCACTCGTCTTGAACCGGCTTTATATATTGATTGACTAATTGTTGATAGTGATCCGCTTTAGCACGAATGGCCTGCTCTTCTTTTACCAGCGCTTCATAATCTCTATTTCGATGCTTGGCCTTGTTGTTGAATAAACTGATTTCAACTTCTAAATTCAGTCTCATTTCAGTTAAGCCATGCTGTTCTCGTATATCCGATAATATGCGGCTGATTTCCTTATGGGACTTTTGATAAGGCGCTTTAATGTCATCCAGTGACTGTTGTAATTGTTGTATTTCACTGGCTAACTGAGCATTTTCTGATTCAATCAGCTGCTCGCGAAGCTGTTGACCCTGGGCTCTGTTTTTTTCCAGTTGGGCTTGGCCAATATTATCTGGCGGACCCCATTGATTCAGTAGGCCTTTCAAGTCCCAAAAAGGAGTATTCCGGTGGATCAGCTCAGCCAATGAGGCATCAGGGTGAATTTGTAGTCTACGCTGCCAGTGATTCAGTTGTAACCAGGCAGCTTGAACTTGCGAATTAAACTCGCCTAGCGGTGTTTGTTTGAGGGTATCAATCGCTCCCATTACCTGAAAAGCACTTTCTGTCGGTGGTGTCTCCAGCAACAGAAAAAATGCCTCCTCAATGCCTGACCAGCTAACCGCTTGTGTAATCGGCTTAAAAACAGCATTCATAGTTAAGCCGCTTTTAGGTTGAGGTGATTAATTAAATAGTCGACGACCGGTTGTTTAATTTCATCAACGTTGGCTTCTTCATCCACCACGATGGATTTAACCATTTTGATAAAGGCTTTGGGGTCTAGTTTATTAAATTCACCTGCCAATAACTGCTGAAAACGACTAATGGTGGATTTGCTATTCACCGCTAATGCTTCTCGCACCACTTTAATTTCTTTTACCAGCTTGAGCTTTTCAATCCCTTTGGTGTTTTCACTAAACGCTTGTTCTTGCAGTTTTTTCAGTTGTTTGGCAAAACGTAATTTTTCAATACCTTGGGCCATGCATTAATTACTCCTATTACAACGGGTGTTCTTCAGCATCTTTGCGTGCGTAATATTCCGCGACGTTGCCAATTAACTCGTCGTATTTTTCACCCAACCCCATTTCGATTAATCGATCTGCAGGTGGTTCTAACGTATCGAAAATCCCAAATGAGCCTAAATGGTCGTATTTACCCTCCAAAATATCCTCAAGGATTTTAACTAGGCGCTGCTCTTCGTCGTTTTCATCTGCTGAGGTATTGTCTCCATCATTGGCGGCAGTGATCTCACTTGTGGTAGTTTGGGGTTGTTGCTGTTCTTGCTGACGTTTCTCATCGGCTTCTGCTTTGGCGGCTTCAATTTCCGAAAGCATTTCTTCCAGTAGTTTTTTTAACTCGTCTCGTTGGGCCGTCAACGTTTGGTTCTCCTCTTCCAAGTCCTGGTGTTTTTGCTGTTGTTCTGCAATTTGTGTCGTTAATTCCGTGGCCTGATTTTCCAGGGCGGTTAGCTCGTCATCTGCGGCCTGTAGTTCGGCTTGGGCTTGTTTTAGCTGTTGTTGGCGCTCAATGAATTTTGCGGAATTACCACTGATTAACTGTGCCAGTTTAAAGGCGAGTTCATCCAGGCTAATATCAGTTAATGTATTTCCGTTCTGTTTAGCTGACACTATGTGGGTAATGTCCCGCTTATTTAATAACCAGCGATAAGCGATCAGGGTGTCGTTTTGATTAACAATCAGCGGGTCTTTATCGGGGGCATGAAATTGCGCTGATAACGTTTGGCCGTCACTGCAAATAAATTGGGCGGTGACCGTGGCAAATAATTTATTTTTACGGGGTTTGCTGATTGTGGCATCACCAATCACCAGGTTGCCGTCTAGTGTCGCCAGCTTTTTTTGAATGACACGACGCAAAGCGGCCAGGGTTCTCGGGAGTCGCTGGTATTTGGCGGATACCATATCCAGAATTAAAGCAGGCTCATCCTCTGGATAAAACGCATCATCCAGCACCTGTAAGGGTAGCGGCTCTGTTAGTAAGTCGAGGCTGTCTGCAGTTGAAAGCTGGTCAAACCACTCTTCCAAGGTAATGCTATCAAAACCCTTTGCAAGTGGGTCATAATCCAGGTGAACCTGTAGCTTATTCATGGTTTAGGCTGCAATCGGTGGTTGAATTAATTGATCCAGGGTTTCTTGTTGAGAATTGATCTGGCTTTGTAGCTCGGCAATTTCCGTCGTTAATGCCGCATTGCTGTTTTCCAATTTAGTAATGGCTTGCAATAATTCATTTAATTCTGCTGTAAGTTGCTCGACCGTTAGCCGGTAGTCATCAATTAATTGTTGTTTTTCGGCTAGCTGCTGTTGGGTGCTCAGTTTGGCCTGGCGGGATCCACTATTGGACTGACCCTGTTTACGCTCAGCCATTTTTCTAAGCTTTGCCTGAAAACTTTTCGAGTTTTTATGGACAAAATCTGAAATTTCTTTCACGGCTTTATTCAGATTATCAACGTTTTTAATGGCCAATACCTGATTATTTAATTTCACTTGAAAAATAGCCCCCTGAGCGGTAGCCTCAATAATCAGTTTTTGCCCATCTGCTAAAAATAACGTGGCTTTTTTGGTCAGGACACCGGACTTACGGACAGCACGCTTACTGCCTTCTATATCATTTACTGTCACATCCCGCTTTTTTAACGCTTTAACGAGAGGCTTTAAGCCAGTGGCATTGAAATTATCAAAATCAAACTGTAGGTGTTGTTTATTACTGTCAACCATAGAACGCCTTTTAAATAATTAACCTATTGGGAAATTAATATATGGGTGAATGCGTACCCCTTCGGTTGGTGTAACCCAATCGGGCAAATCCAGTGAGATGGCGATTAAATCATCTTCCTGATCTATTAACCCCGTCAACGAGTACTTAGCGGGTGCGGCAATAGCCCCCTCTGGCATCACGCATTTAAACAGTAACCGGCCATTGGCAAACACAATGTCACCAGGTTTAAAAGGGGCTTCATAAAACACATTAGCTAACTGGTTTAATGAGGTATCAAAGGTTCTCAAGCCAGGTGGACTGGTTGTTTCATCGATTAAGTCAGGATCATGGCCTAACTGAAATTTTTTGATCTGAAACTGGGAGCTTAAACCAGCAATTGAATGGGCATTTTTTTCATAGTAACGGGGCAACAACAGGGCGCGTTGCCAGGTGTTGTTATTGGTTATCATGCATTAACATTCTCAACGTATGTATCAAGCGGGGCATAGTCAGCGGGTACATCATCAAAATAAAAGTAAGGACTCTCGTTATATTGTAAGAGTGGTGTTAACTCTCGCTGTCGGATGGTTTGCCAATCGAGGCGAGGTGTTTCAAATTGATCTTGATAAGGTAAATGAGCCGGCCTTTCTGTCTTCTGGGTTTCAATTAGCAACCGATCAGGTTTTGCTTTGAAATGAATACTTAGCTGGAATAGTTCACCTTCATAAACAATGTGGGTGGGGCGGATCTTCTCTATTTCTTGACGGACAATGGTTTCGAATTCGCTGCGACTGATTTGCAATAACCGTAAGTGCCCTAGATCAACCCATAACCGGCCCCGAGATGTTAAAAAATAATCATCCAGCGCATGCCCCAAGTCATGTACTTCATCTGTTGAATAAAAAGTGCCTTGTTGATAAGACTCTGCGTCTTTGGCATACAAGGGTTCCCAGCGAGTATTTAGCCCACTGAAATTACGCGCCAGAATCGATTGCACGGGTAGCGAAGTGTCTTTGTAATGCAATTCATCACGACGCCAGGCAATCGCCAGAGGCTTATTGGTTTCCGCAATGGGCATGAAGACATCAAAAAAACTGCCCATATCCGCTAACGCTTTTTCCAGGTCTTTCGGACTGGCGGTAAAAATCGAACGACTGTTTTCGACCCGTTCAATAGCCGGGGTAAATTGCTGATCCCAAAATAATTCCAGGGACATGGCCAGCTGTACCCAACGTTCAGAAGTCTGTTTACTGGCTGTGAGCCGATTAACTAACCAGTGTTGCACGTTATACCACTAACTGAATAATCATTTGGCTAGGATACTGTAAATTCGAGGAAAAGGACGACGATAAAAAAATGTCAGCAATATTATATATTGCTGCCTATTTCTTTAGGTGATAATAGTTCATTGATTTTATGAGATCTAATATAGGCTTCCAGAAAACAAAGTTGGCAGCACGATATAATTTGTTCTATAAAGTTAATGTTTTAAGTAGAGAGTCGCCAAATTACTTATCTGGAAAGCTATAGTTAAATATTCACTTTAATTTTAAGCTTATTCTTTAGTCCCTTTAATAGATAAAAACAAAAGTTATTACTTTAAAATTATATTTAATTTCTTTTTATTTTTCTGAAAGGGGCTTGTAGTATTAACTCTTAATATTCTAACAATTGGTTTTAAACCCAATGATTGTCTACTTTTTAAATCTGGCTTTGTAAAATCTCCAGGCGTGCTTTCATTATGCTAATTATTGCCTGCTAGAGGTGAGGTTATTCTTATGTCTATTAAACTGGCGACAGGTTCTGGTGCTCACGATCTGTACGAGCGAATCATGGCATATCCCTTTAATGAAGGAGTCACTGAGTTTCCTTTTGAGGCCCGCTTAGCAAGGGACAATGGTTGGTCATTGGGATTTGCAGTGCGGGTGATTACTGAATACAGAAGATTTTTATTTTTAGCTATGGAAGCAGGTCACCCTGTGACCCCCTCAGATCAGGTTGACCAGGCATGGCATCTACACTTGCTCTACACAAAGTCTTATTGGGATAAGCTCTGTGGTGAAACACTTGGTAGACCATTGCATCATAACCCAACTAAAGGGGGCTCCTGTGAGCGTAATAAGTTTGATAATTGGTATAACAAAACGTTAGAGAGTTACAGGCTCTTTTTTGATAAAGAACCACCTGCTGATATATGGCCAGAGGCTAATATTCGTTTTGGCACTGATATTCATTACCAGAGAGTAAATACTAAGCAAAATTTGATTATTCCTATGTTTGGGATTACCGTCAGCTTAAAGAACCTAATAGCCAAGAAATTAACAAATTAACTATTATGGAAAATTTTTATGAGTCATTCAAACAAAATGAGATGAGCTATTTAATTAAATCTACAAAGAAATAAGTAGAAGGTGAGTATAGTATTTGAAGCTACGGCTGAAAAATTAAATATGCTAAGTTTGGAGTAGATTGTTTTAATCCAATAATCTATCGGAGTAACACAATGAGTACAGAACTTTCAGGCGATATTTATTTTATTGTATTTTTTACGTTAGTTATTTTTCTTTTACCTGCGTGTTTACAAGGAATTCAAGACTTAAAAGATTCCACTAGAAAAATGAAAGTTCCATTACTTGAGAGCCCTATTAATCCTTATAAAATAGCTTATTTACATGGTGCAATAAATGAGCTTACATATGTAATAGCAGTAAGTCTTGTCGAGCGAGGTTATGCAGAGACTTTTGGTAACTTAATTGATGATAAAATTGTTATAGACTATCGTCAGCTCAGTAATGGACCAGATATAAAACAATTAACTCCTATAGAACGAGTTGTTTATGATGGTTTATGTGGTGTCCAGTCAGAAGAAGGAGTGCTTGAGAGTTTATATCAAAAAGTATCAGGTTTTTGTTTAGCTTATGAAGAATCTTTGCAACAAGACAGGCTTCTAAATACAGGTGTCAATAAAACCCTTGCCAGAAAAAATATACTTATTGGAATGACACTAATTATTGGGGTTTTCTTTGTAAGATTAGTTTTGTTGGGTACTTCAGAAGGAATTTTTATTCACATTATATTATTGGTTATTGGTATCTACCTAGTCTTGTTTATTTGTAGCCCTGAACGAATGAGTTTATTAGGGAAAGCTTATTTGAGAGAATTAAGACAGACTGTTTCTATTCGAAATACATCTTATACACTTATAGCAGCTATCCATGGTATGTCTTCACTATCGAACACGTCTTATGCTGATATTGAGGACTTGTTTCGTCCAATTAATAAAAATAAAGTAGAAGATGGTTGTGGTGGTGGTTGTAGTGGTTGCGGAGGATGTGGTGGGTGCGGTTGAAATATCTCCTACACTTTTACTTATGACTAGAGTTATTAGCATAAAATCGAAATCTATAACTACTCTATTTATTATTCAGTTCTTCTTTCTTACCAAGACTTTATTGTAAACTGAAAACAAACGATCTCAATTTATTTTGCTATGATAAATAAAGAAGTAAAAGATTAATGTTGGATACTATTGATAGTGTTATGTTGTATAGAATGATCTGGATGCTATTCATTGTTACATCATTAATGAGTATTGGAACTCACTCAATAGAGTTAGTGGATGTGAATGTCACTATTGAGTTACCCAAAGACTGGTGGATTAAAAAAACCAATGTCTTTTATATTCACAAACCAAACTCACCCACTAAGCGATATGTTTTCACATTTGACAAGTCAAGAGTAGTCGAAATTTATTATCAGCATAAAAATCCAAAAAATACCCTGATCATTAGCACTATGCCTAAAGAGGGTATAAGCGGAACCCCACTTGAATATCAAAAAAGCCTGGTTATGAGTGAGGGGGCTCAGCTAATCAAGCCTGTTTATGAAACGGATATGGGAGGACAGCGTTTTACTGTGTTAGCGCTTAAAGAAAAATGGCAGGTAGGGACGCGCTATGAAACCAGTTATGTCACCTTTTTAGGTCAATGGATTGTAGAAGTAGTCTTAATTTGCTACCTGCAACCAAATTGTATGGATGTATCAGCCGTCATTGATGAAGTAGAGCCTGTGAACAGCCTTCTCAAACTTTATCCGATAAGAATATTTTGAGCAGTAATTACTCTGCTTGAACCATTGGTTCAAAAAATTTGTTTTGTTTAATGGACTGGAAAATTAAAATAATTATTTTTTAAAGGGTTTTATATTTTCCAACACCGCTTTAATAACTCCTCCACTTTCAACAAAGTGTTGCCACTCGCTTAAATGATTAGAGCAATAATGAAGGTCTATTCCAACTTCGTGAGCATGGGTTGTACACAGTCGCCTATCGCAGGTTTTACCTTTACCCACCGGAAAGTCACATAAATATTCGCAAACATCTAAACAGTCACTGCAATGTGGGCCTAACTCACCACAAATAATGCCACCTTCATTTAAATGATAACAGGGCACTTTTTCAGTCCTTATCCTTTGATTTGGGTTGTTGACTTAAAGCCTTTTCTAATAGGTTAGGGTTAATTGTGCCATAGTTTTTTCTATATCAATAAATAACATTTCTGACAGGTTTTTTGGCTCTGCTGGACCATCAATACTAATTGCAATATCGGCATGTTGATCAAAAATCCCCAGGTTATTCATTAACCGATAGAAGTCCCTTACCTGGGCTTTTTCCCGCTTTTGTGGCGAGTCCTTATCATAATGCTGGATGAGTAACTGTTGTATTTGTTGCCTGGCTTCACTAAGTACAACAGATCGATGTAGGGTGCCTTTAATGTTGACTGCAAAGCCCACATCGTTCCGTTTCACTAACTCATAACGGCGGTTAAGCTGGGGTACGGTTTGAAGGGATTGCAGTATTTTTTCACCAATGGCCTCGTCATCAGGGGCATACACACAAATAAAAATTTTATTAATAAAGTTCACATTAGGTGTACCATGCATGGCTTCTGCTTCTTGCTCGCCCCACACATTGCACCAAAGCACATTGGGATGATTACGCTTGATAAAAAATACATAATCATCATCCCACACTTTATTCTCGTTATAGAGTGGGTAATACAACGCATTACGTCTAATGGCTTCTATGCTTTCACCTGGGCGGCCCCCCTCAATGACATTTGCGGTCGTTATTTCGATGTCGCTGGCAATCCCGGATTGCAGCGGAAATAACGGTTGATTGGGCATTAAAGTGGTCTGTCCTTCGGTCAGTTGTAGTGCAATCGTCACCGTTGCATTCCGTGCCGGAATTTTCCCAAAAATTCCATTACCCAACCGGATGCCGACTTGATCGGTATGGGTGTAAAACTCGTCGTATGCCAGGCTATCCCCATCGGTATTTCTAAATAATCGAGCCTGTTGCCACTCCTGTGGTCCTTCGCCTTCATCCACCCAGACCTGTAATTGATGGATGGTGGTACTTAAGGCAGTTTCCAGTAGTAACTCAATAAATGGCTTTTCTTCTTCAATCGTAAACGTCAGTTGCTGTTGTTTTAGCTGGGTAATGGCAACGGTTGCACGGCTATTGGCGGGTATTTTGATACCTTCAACCAATTGATAATGCAGTTGTTGTTCTGATAACAGCGCCAGGCCTGCCGGTAGCCCAACTGTTTCAGCGCTGTTATTGATAATGGTAGCTGTTCCTTGAGACGGTGCCGGACGAGTCGGTAAATATTGCCGGTCTTCTGCCAGGGCTAAAATACTTGACCGGTTAAGGGCGGTTGATAAATAACTTTCCTGGTGAGCGCGTTCGACTCGATGCAAGGCATACGACAAGGCTAAATTCTGAAAAATATTCAGCCCCTGCATGACTTGTGAACGGGCTAAAGGTTGCAATGCCGGTTGCTGTTCAATAATTCGAATAAATTCATTTAAAGCGGCTTGGTGATTATCCAGCGACATCATAATTCCTTATTCGACAGTTGTAGATTGGTTGCACCCATCTGGTGGCGTATCACCACCTGCATAACATCAATCGCGGGCCAGCTGACTCGGATCCCTTGAATCGATAAGCCCTCTACATCCTGACTGAGTTTTTTCACGATACTGATTTCCAGGGCAACGGCTGTATCTTCATTTTGTGGTGCAAACCGAAACGGCGACAGGTTATGTCCCCATGCAGGGTTGTCAGCAATCGTAAATTGCGCATTAGCAAACCATTCTTGCACGTTGTTATGAATGGCTTGGCTATCATGATGAATGGTTAATCCATCGGCGGAAACTGACAGTAAATGATCCAGTGCTTGCACAGTTAAATCCGGTCGTGACTCATCAGGGTTAACACCACGTCATCAAATTCCGTGGGTATCGACGAAAACTCCGACGGGGCTGAATTAGGCATAGAAGTTGGCTGCACCGGTCGCACAGTGAGTAATTGTTGCAGCGATTTCGCTAAGGCTTGCCCGAGTTTTTGTTCATCCAGTGTTACGGTAGGCGAAGGCGAGTTAGCCACTGATGAATTAACATAATCGTGGTCTTCAACTGTCGTACTTGGCCTGTCGTTAATATTAAGTGGCGCTGGATCAACGGGGGGAGAATGCCGATTCACATCGGCCGCGACAGGTTCTGCTATAGTAGTAGAGCTAATCCTACCCTGATGTTGGCTGGTGGTTGCAGTATTCACCACCAGCTTGTCTGTATTCGTAAACTGTAATTTAGAGTGATCTACCTCGATAACTTGGGGAGCTGCTTTTTCGTTGTCCAACTCAAATACGGCTTCTGTAGAAGGCTTTTCAGCTAAATAATCACTGGCAGTCTGACCAGCCAGATCACCTACCCAGTTACCAGCCACTCCACCAATAATGCCACCAATCAATCCGCCTACGGCTGTCCCTAACAATGGCACTACACTACCTAACGAGGCACCCGCCATTGCCCCCGCAGCGGCACCTCCCATTGTCCCTGTAGTTGCAGCGCCCATCTGCACTACCTTTTGGGGTACTGATAAATCCTCACGATCTTGTAAGGCTTCATAAGTCGTTGCGGCAGTGACGACACCTGCCACGGGTCCTCCGAATTTAGCGAACTTACCAAGCTTGGATAACCAACGACGGCTACGATTATTACGACGACGATTGTTGTCTTGATCATCCGACCGCTGTTGTCTGTCTAATTCATCAAGGCCTATATCTGGCCTACCACTGCCACAACAGCAGCTGGCTTGTTGGGCGAGTTGATTGGAAATATTCTGTAGCAGCTGCTGGGTATTTCTTTCCTCAGAAATTAGTGAAAACGTTTGGCGCTCTAATTGATCACTGACGAGTTGCTGTTGCTGGCTTTGGTGTACCTGCGCTTGCACTGCTGCGTGTTGTTGCTGTCCCGCCGACAACTGTGGTGTTTCAGAAGCCTGGGGCATGACAGGCGCTGCCTGAGCGCTGTCGGGTTGATTAGGGCGTTGGTCATTTGTTGCACGATACTGAGGTGTTGCTGACTGACTGACATTGGCGGCGCTTGCGGTGTTTTCTGCACGAGTCGTATTGGAATGTGTCGTATTTTCTCTATTGTTGGTGATCGCCTGTGTTGTATTGGCTGACCTGTTTTCTGCTTGGCGGTTAGGTCGGTTTGCGCGGTTAGTTGTTCTATTTTGAGTGCTATTGGTATTAGCACGATCCCCGCGGACACGATTAAATAACCCCTGGGCGTGGTGCATTAACCCCATGGTTTCTTTAGCGACTGACCATAACCCTCCGCCTAATGCATAGCCCGCTAAATCCCCTTGATGGGTTCCCATTGAAGCCTGCAATTTACCAAACTGCGTGCTGAGTTGAGCACGACTGGCAAACTGACCGTTAGCTAACCGAATTGGCGCACTTTGATGAGTCGTATTGGCGGCAGCGGTTGTATTTTCATTTGTAGTGATTGGTGTTGTTTGGTCTCCATCTGACGTAGAATGAGCGGCCTGTAGTCCTGCCAGACTATGTTGTTGATCTGCTTCGGCAGGTGTTGCGGCTACAACCTCGGGTTGTGGCTGGTTTTGTTCGGCAATGACGGTGTGTTCTACCAGGGTATTTTCAACGACAAATGGTGTGTTGGCAGGAATTGACTCTGCTGCGCTAGCAGTAATCGCTGTTGGCTCTACCTGCACCGTTACACCAGCATTCAGCCCCTCAGTATTGTCTGCGACCGTTTCCAATAAATCGACAATTTCACTGTCCCATGGGGATAAAACAGTATTTGGTGATTCGGTATCCACTACGGGTGTAGCCGCTATCAGTGTCCTATTAGCGGCGACGTTGGTTTCGTTGTTGGAGCTGGTCATGTAATTTAATTACCGTCGACACATCACAAGCGAGTAAATCCCCTAAGTTTTGTTGGCCCTGTAAACATAAATTGGCTAATAAAATATGCCAGCCTTTTAGGTTATATATCTGGCAACTGGAAGTAATCCCGAAAGGGAAAAAATAAAGTTAACCCGTCATTATTTTTTTGCACCTCACAATCACAAGTCGGTACTTGAGTGGTTAATTGCAGTTGGCCATCATGCATGACCGACGGCAAGCCGTGTTGTAATTCAGTGAGTTTTTCACTGATCAGTTGTTTTAATTGGATAAACTCACTGGCCGTTAATTTAAATAACCATTGTTTTTTGGCTTCATCCTCTACATTTTGCTCAGCAAAATCCAGACAATAGGTTATTTCTGATAATGGTAATTCCGCTTTTTTTTGTCGGTATTCGGCGCTGTGATTCTCTAACTGATTGAGAATGAGTTTAAATTGTTCAAGTTGCTCTAACGCCTCACCTGTCAGTGGTTTAATATTCAATACTTCTCCCTTAAAAACAACTTCTCGATAAGGCTTAGCTTTAAGTGTTGTACTGCTATCAGCCAAATCCCTTAAATCCAAGCGGTAGCTCAGCGCTTTATCACAGCTGGGGCAGGTATAATCCAGGGTCATCTGAGTATCTGGCAAGGTGTGCAGGGCATACCAATACACCGCCAGGCGTCTGTCATCCCCGGTCCATTGGCGTGCATCACTGTAGGTTTCAGGGGCCTGTAATTGATTTAAATACTCCGTGGTGATGTGTTCTTCTAGTTCTGGCTGCGTATCGGCAATTGCCAGCATATCTTTTACTGTCGCTTCTCGTAATCGGATCGTTAATTCCGGTTGGCTGGGGCGGGGTAGGGGGGCTAAATAATGCATATTATCGAAACCTCGTAAAGGTCACGGAAAACTCTAAAAATCCAGGCTCAGTATAAGACTCGGTAATCTCGCCAGCCTGACTGGGATACACTAAAAAGGTGTTAATTAATTGCTCATTATTCTGTTCAGTAAGCTGCAATAGTTGCAACTGTCGTACATAACCCAGTGTTGGGTGTAAGGGTGGATTTAAGGTACCATCTGGATTCTGAATCCTGGCCATCCAATCGAGTAACCAACGGTGAATGCGCCGGTCTTGGTGATCGCGTAGGGTGACTGTTAGTAATCCCGGTTCCGCTTGATGGGGTAAATTAACAAAACTCGCTCCAGTTAAAATGGGGTTAGTATTAATCGTAAACAGCCCATAGGTCACGTCTTTCACAAACAGCGCAAAGTCAGTGGGTTGGCCTTCAATCTCAAGTTTAAATTGCCAGTTTTGTTGAAAAGCCTGCTGGACACTGCGTTTAACCGCTAACCGTTGCTGAGTAAAATCGATAGCCATTTACTTAATGACTCAGCTGGGCTGCGGTTAAAAAGGGCGGATGCTCTTTCATGATTGCTTCCAGTTCAGTTAATTGCCCTCGAATATCCGCCTCTACCGGTAAATGGTCAGCGGATAATTCCGCAGCCTGGTGCATCCCCCGTAGCCGCTCATTATTCGCCAGGCTAATCAACCCGTGTAAATGGCTATGAATAAAACTGACTTTGGTATGGGGTGGAAAATGGTCTTTATTGAAATCCCAGCGAGTAAGGTCCGAAAAATAAATAACCGTGACATCACCGGCTGACTTTTTACCAAATTTATAAATTAATGTATTGCCATGCAAAATAATCGGTGCCGGTTGCTGGCGTTCATCATAAGCCGTTAATAATCCTTCGTAATCGTCAGGGGCTTCAACACCCTCGGTCAATTGTTCAGGGGTTAATACCATTGTTTTCTGAAAACCAATACTGTCATGATAGGTGCGACAACTGCGTTTTAATAAGGTTAAAAACGTCACTTCATCATCCAACAATAATAAGGAAAACTCCGCTTTAATATCGGCTAATAAATCCAATGGTGTCATAGGCGTTCACACCAGTTGTAGTGAATGGTGATTGGAATTTGGACGGTACCCACCCGGTTAGACGTATCTAATTCCCCAGGATCGGCTTTTACAATACAGTCTTCCAGTTGCCAGCCTCGGCGCTGTTGACCTTCCCCGACTAACACCATTTCAATAGTGACGTATTTTTTCTGCTCAATAATTTCAAATAAAGTGTCTTGGACCAGGCCGGTTTTTAACTCCACCATATTCACGGTAATATCACCGTCCCGTTTCACGGCACCGTATTGCTGAAAACCCTGGCCGTATAAACCAAAGTCCTCCACCGGCTCGCCGCGGGAAATCTCGGGTAATTGGGCGGTACGGACTAATACGGTTAAATCCTCATAGCCTTTGATGGTCATCTCAAAATCAGACGCCACCGCACGCTCACCCATGGCCACGTTTTTTGAGTAAGCACGTTTTAATAAGGGAATATCGCCTTTAACATTGGGTATACGTGACATAATCACTGTTACTCCAGAAAATAAAACCATTAACCATAGGTGGCAGGGATATCACGACGGGCCAGCATTTTTTCGGTTTTTATAGATAGCTGTACCAGTGCCTCTAATAAGTAACCGTTTTTATCCCGTGGCCCATCGAGCGGCACTTGCAAGCTTTCAATCACGCAAGGCCCACACATCACATTGCGACCAATATTAATCCAGACAGATTCGGGTTTGCGGCCCAGTGGCACTAAATCATTAACGTCAGGTGTGGCCATTAA
Organism: Spartinivicinus marinus; assembly: GCF_026309355.1. Taxonomy (NCBI): domain Bacteria; kingdom Pseudomonadati; phylum Pseudomonadota; class Gammaproteobacteria; order Oceanospirillales; family Zooshikellaceae; genus Spartinivicinus; species Spartinivicinus marinus. The sequence continues at coordinate 96,008 of NZ_JAPJZK010000003.1, read as the reverse complement.
CTCCAGCGCTTTAATGGCCGCTTCGACTTCATTTTTAGGGTCAACTAAGGCATACAATTGCAAGCTCAACGTAAACTGATGAGGCTGATTACCTTCCCATACCTGCTGGCTATTCAAGGTGGTGACCGATGTTAGCCCGGTTAACGATTGAGTTAACCCAGCGGATTTCTGGACCGGCTCTTGTGCGCCGAGCGAATCAGTTTCAAAAGGGCTGGACCAGGTGGCACTGATGTCTTTGGTGGTACCCTCACCAATGGCACCTACTACCAATGTGGTATGTTGATGAATCCAACATTTTAAGTAAGGGCTGATCCGATTGTCATTCAGCCCCACTTGCGTCAGCTCCCCTTGTTGCCAGAGCCCAGCCATTTAATTACAAGCCTCGCTGTGACCGCAACTTCATGGCTTTGGCCCGTGCCCGTTTGGCGGCGGCACTGTGTGCCTTGCGTCGTGCTTTTTTCAAGGCGGCTTTTTGCGCAGCCGTCATCCGGCGTTTACGAACAGGGATTTTTTTCAGGACAATCTTGCCATCAATGACACGTCGTTCGGCTTTATCCATCACCGGCTCTGGACGGATAATGGCGTATTCAGCGACTAAGGTACCGTCGTCTTTAGGCTCGGTGCTGAGTTTATCTTCAATTTGCTGAGCGACGGTTAACGCACTGGCTTCATCCTGGCGTTCAAAGAGGGTTTTCACATCCCGATTTTCAGCCCCTAATGCTGTAAGGGCAATAGCCGTTTCACGGGTTAAATCTTCATAATAATCTTCTTCCGGTTGGGTGATATCATCCTCAATAGCAACGTCCGCCATCCCGGAGACAATTTCGGTCAGTGCATCCGGGGTCACTTCATCATTTTCTACCCAGGCTAACGCGCTAGCCATGGCACTTGCCCGTAATTGTTGATCCCCAAATTGGTCAATAATGCTATCCATAATTAATGGGTTGCTATTATCCAGACACCAATAGTCGATATCTGTCGTTTGTAAATCACCAGGGGAGCCGGTATCAAACATAAATAAATTCCTCAAAAAATTAGCGCATTAATTTGGGTTGCAGGGCAATGCGACGAGCCACACCGGTGGGTGCAAAACTCACCTCGACTTGCCAAAGATCAATTTCCAGTTGTTTAATATCAATACGAAACGGGTTTTCCCCATCACGCTCGGGGTTTCGGGGATTCACAAACGCGCCGGCATCTACCCGGCGCTGACAAATGTCATTGGCTAAGGTGGTTAATAACGAGAGGGTTAGCCCATCGGGTTCAAACTTGGCGACACTCGCCGCCTGAATAAATTCATGGGAAATGGCATTTAAAACCGCCACCACATGTTCAAACCGTAAATAATTATTTTTGGGCCAGAGATTTAAACAGTCATTAATAAATTTTCCTTTATCAACCGGATTCATCCGAGCCTCTACGCGCTCATCCGGTAATACAAAACCGGTGCTGTGTAAGGGCTCGATCCCACGCCGATTAATGAGGCCGCGGCTTTCACCCGCTGCCGTATAATGAGCACCCGAAACAGCGCCATGGCCGGTCGGTGTCGCATAACAACGGGCCTTGGCTGCCACCAATGCACCAGATGCGCCCCACAAACTTTTACCACCGTACCATTCATCATTCGCTTTATAGGGGTAATGTATCGCCTGCGCCTGATAGCTTTCCAAATTGGCATCTTCCAGCCATTTAAGTGCGGCACTTTCCGTTAAGTAAGGGGGAACATCCAGTTTCAATTGAGTTAATCGGCCTTCAGCAATCTCAATCGCATGAGCTAATACTGCGGTATCGTATTGACCAGCGGCAAACAATAAATCAAAGCTGACATCATCGGATTTAAGGCGTGACCATGCTTCGATCCATTGCTCAGTGGTGGGTGATTCACCATTACTGCCACCTGTAAAAGCGCCACGCAATGGCATTACATCAGCCCAGCGGGCGTTGTACGCCACCTGACACCGAAACCGGGAAGAACGTTCTTCTAAAACAGTCGGCGCATAAGCACTTAAGCCCTGATCATCAATATCATCAGTATCAATGCCTACCTGGTAGGATTCTACTAACTGCGATTGGCCATAGTGATCTTCATAAAAAGCCAGGGTAAAACGCTGGTCAACATCATCCAGGGCGGTAATTTCCACTCGGCGGTGATCACTGGGATGACCATCCACCGGCCACACCACTAACCAGTAATCCTGAGCCACTGCCATCTCAGTGCCATAAGGGTGGCTCGCGGTTAATACGTCAGGTGACGTTTGCTGGGCCTTGCCATGAATCACCAGCTTGGTGCCACTGGTCATGGCTTCCAGATTGAGACTGTCGTCTTTAGCAATCCACAATACCGGGGTAGCGCCATGCTGAAAATGGTGCAGGTTATACAGCTGACTGTTAATGTCTACGGTCCAGCCATCTGCTTCAGTAGCACTCACAGTAAAATCTAAAGCAGACGACGATAGCAGTATTTTAATGGTGTCGCTTTCAACTATCGGTGTGGATTGTATGGTGACTTTATAATCTTTAGCGGCGGGGGCTTCGGGTTTTACCGGAAATGCCAGGCTTGGAAATTGTGCCCCAGTGCCAACCACACGAACGACCTGACAGGCAGCACACTCAGTTAATGCATCCTTCAGATGCCGTAAGCCCTCGGCTTTGGTACCGGCGGACATGGGTAAAGGCTTGCCAAAAATCGATTGCCAATTATCCGCCGTAACCGTGACCGGCTTACCGACCGGGCCTTGCGAGGCTGCTACGACTGTTGCACCAATGGTCTGACTGCTGCCCGTGAGCGAAATATTGTTATCAATGGGTTTGAGTACGGTAATTCCCGCACTCTCCGTTATGGTTTGACTAATCATGCCACCTCATCAATACGCATGGTAATCGCTGGAAAACCTTTTAACACTTCTTTTAAATGCACGACTTCTGATTCTGTAAAAATATCCGGGGCAGTATTCGCATGCCCAGCAATCCAGATTCGACGTTTACTCAAGGTGCATTCCAACGGTGACACACTGGCATTTTTAAAAACCACTTCAAAAAAGCGTTCGGCTGACTCGGGTTTATCTTCAGTAGCGGTGTCAGTTGACGTATTTTTGCGGCGAGTTGCCATAGCCTACACTCCAAAAAATAATTAAAAACAATCGAAAAAAAAAGAATCAAAAAATAACTCATTAACTCAGTGCCGCTTAAGGCACTAAGGTGAGTAGGGTGTAATAGGTTCGGCCATTTTTAGGGTGCAAATCCCGGTAGGCTAATTCATACAGGGTATTACTATGGCGTAATTTTTCATCAATCGGGTGCTGGTAATTAATGGCACTGATCGCATCGGCTGCCACATAACCCGAATCACCATGATCGCGACCCTTGGCATAACAGAAGATTTGCCAGTCAGGGGCAAACGGATCTTCTTTAAAATCAAATTCAAACACCTTGCCCACATAATGGGGTTGAGGGGTATGACGATAACCGGGGGCCATTTTTACATGGGGAGCACCAATCGACTTCAATAACGCGGAGGCTTTGGGGCCAGCAATAATCCCCACCAAACCACTTTTTTTAGTGCGGTACATTAAATCCTGGCTGATTTCATAAAAGGTCTGGCGTAGAGTTTCATAATGATCAGTGAATTTAAGGGCACTGGGGACCGTGTATTTCCATTGACGATTACCCATGGCAAAGAAATACATATCGATTAAACGGCGGCGGTCTTTTTCAGCGGCGAGAATGTTTTTAGCCGAACTGAAATTTAATGCATTCAGGTCAATACTGAACTCACGACGGGCGCTGAATACTGCTTGAATGGTCGCGCTGGCCGCAATTGCGGATTCGTGCGGATAGACGATCCAGGACTCCATTTCATGATCAATTTTAGGAATTAATGATGGGTCTTTTTCGATAGAGACATCATACGCCACATGAATTTCAATGCCATTTTTAGGCGGTACTGAAAAATTAATGGTAATCCCACCATTATCATGGTCGACAGAACCTGTCACCGTCACGGCCTGGCCATCAGCATCAACGAAATGCCCAGACAATAATCCACGACCATTTAAATCTTCGGCTACCAGGTTACGATCATGGTAAACCCGTACCAGCTCTTTACGCACAGGCATACCAATACTTTTGGTGAACTCCTTAGTAGTACCATCCCCAGTCGCCACGGGCTGTCGCTGATTCATGGAGGAATACTGACCATGGAACGAATAGTCAATGAGATCACCTTTTTTCAGGTCACCAAAGGTAGACCCTGCCCGTCGGGTAATCGCAAAAATTTCCGATTTATCGTAATTGGGTGGAATATGCGTGACCATATCATTGGTAATACTGGTCAACATGGTAGGCACTATTAACGCGACCTGGTGATTACGCTTTATAATGCCTTCACTGGTCGATGTCGCCGCATCCATAATTTTATGGTTAGCAGTATTCACCAGCATATTTTCGATGGTGTGATAGGCACTGGCCATCATTTCCGCAGAGGGTAAACAGCCGCGCTGATCATAATAAGCACGCACGGCATTCGCAGTAACCCCTAACAATAAAGGGCCTTGCTCGCCTGCCGCATCAAAAATCGTATCTTTAACAACGGCTTTTAACTGGCTGTTACGTTCGGCGTTGTCAGTAATAAATCGGTTGGTGTTAGCGGATTCAACTTGGGGATTGATTACCGCCTGGCGGAATAGGGCGGCTTTTTCATTAATGGTATTAATTCGGTTGTGGTATTGGGTGATCGTTGCGACCATAGCAGGTGAATACTCCGGGTATCAGACTGATAGAGCACCACCCTAACATAGAAGATTAAAACCACCCGCTGACTGAAAAATATTGCAGTTATTTAAATATCGTAAATTGCTTACAGGATTTGAGACATTTGCTATTGGCAAAGATTAAGGAACAACGCTATAGTGAGCTGGCTCAGTTATATAATAAATGATATAAACAAGCCCCATCACCGAGGCTTGTTTGTATTTATTACCTAGAAAAACCAGTTACATTTCTTCATACATACTATGGTCAATTTTTTTGGCATCTTCTATCGAATATTCTTTGATTTCAAATAAAGGTTGTTTTAGCAAGTCATTCACAACAACGAGCGTTTCTCCATCCTTTTTTATCTTTAAATTTTTAGATCGTTTTGTTCTCGATAAACCAGAGTGTTTACTTATGAGTGCTTCAAGCAGTATCGGCTGGTTACTGAGATCTTCTAATTCCCCTTTCAATACAATATCTTCATTAAACAGGTAACTACTGTTCTTAACAACACGAAGTGCATAGTCATAGCTATTGAAGAGACGAGGTGCTTCTTCATCGTAACCGTAGTATTCATTTTGTGTTGGTAACCATATGGTATAAAATACTGGTTCAGGGCGATCGAATTCTGCTAGCTCATGAAAACGAATACCTGTCATCTCCCTGATAGTCCATATTTGATCATCAGTTGCATGATCTGGTATATAGATTTCTACATCATGATAAAAGTCATAATTGCCTTCATCATCAGGTTCCAGGAAGGGTTCACCAAAAGACTCAACAAAATAGTTATTTAATGCCAGCCAAGTTTCTTCGTCACCATCACCACATGGGTGCAGTTGCTCTAAATCAAATAAATCTTCATTTCTAAATGCTTTGCACTCTAATGCTTTGTAACGTTGGGTGGCTTCTTCTTTATCTTGAAAATAAGCTTCTATTCCCCCTGAACAATGTACATAGGAACATTCGTCATTGTAGTGAAAGGCAAGTTTGCGAATGACATAACTTTTTTGGCTCATAAATGTGGCACCATTTGAATTTCAAAAGCGTAAATTTAACGGGATTATACAGCGACTTTAGTTTTTTGAAGTTTGACAGCACTGGGCGGCGGAGCAGAGCCATTATTCAGCCATAACTCAAAATCCATGTTATTAAAAATATCATTTGGCGAGATAGCAAATTCAGTGAGTAGTGGCTGCGTTCCCATCACTAGCGGTAAAATCTCATTGATAAACCAGCTATTATGTGTGAACAACAACGATGCAAGCTTGCCTGTATTGGCTAAGGGAGACATTAATAGTTTGCTCACGGCTGGGTTTTCAGCATACAAGCCATGCATTGTATTAATGGTTGTTGTCCAGTTGGGGATGGCTGAAGTATCAATTAATTCAACAAAGTCTGATAGAGTAGGAATAAATCGGTAGTGATAATCGATTAATAAATGGTCTTTTTCACATAAGTCTTTGACATCAACTGTCTTGCTATCACTATTGGTAATGGTATTGCCAAATACAGGTACAACAATTTCCCTTATTCCCCATAAAGTATGGAGTATACGGTGTCGACTATCACTGCATAGAGCCTTTGTGCTATCGATAAAATCATGGATTGGATAGTAGTCATCAATACATCCTCCCCAGTGTTTAACCGATATTAAGGCGTGCTTATAAGTATTCATATTAAAAATGAGGGGAGTTTAATTGGGGGAAAGCAAAATGAATTGATTCCATTTTTATATGCCAATGGATAAATCGCATACTGTATTCCTTACTGGCAACAACACAAAAAAGAATACCAATTGTATCCTATATACGGCACAACAGGCATGAATATTTACACTTGTAGTAATTATTTTTTGTATCAGTATTAATCTGTTTAATAGAGTACAGTTATTGTCTAATTTATCGGCTTCTTACAATTGATTACTCTTTGACTTGGTGAAGCGACTCTCCTGTCGCAATTGTCGGTCCACAACTGATACTATCACCAACCCGCGCTAAAGGTTTGCCATTAATAATATGGTTGGGACTGCCACTTGAAGTCACGCCAGCATGCGTTTCAGGTATGGTAGGACAGGTGTGGGGTAGCCAGCGATGCCCCTTACAATGCACTGGTTTTCCGTTGATGGTATGCAGGGGGTCGCCTTCACTGTTTGCACGAGGTGGCCAACAGCCATGACCACTACAGATGGAGCCTAATATTGCAATAGCCGGCATTACCCCAACTCCTCAATAAATTTTTTCGCCTTCACAATAAAATTTTGTCCTGCTTCAAAAATAATGTTTTTTGCCGATTTAATGGATAGATTGCCGCTTTGCACATTCAAGATGGTATCGCCGGCTAAGACATTAATGGTTAATTGATTACCCGCAATCAGTTTGGTGTTGGTTTTGCTGGAAAACAAGGCTTTTTGTTCACTGTGTAATACGACACCTTGCTCGTTTAACTCAAAAGCGGTGCCGGTTGCGCGATGTGTGACACGGTAACAACCTGGCGGTTCATACTCGACAGTAATCCCATGCTGTGTAATCACGGATGATTGGTGATATTGTGCTGCAGTTGGCTTGGGCTCTTCATCAGTACGTTGATGATTAAAGGATTCAGGCCCCGCCCACGACTCATGTGGGGTATTGGGCTGCCCTTCTGGACAAAAGTGCGCGCTGCCAATAATCCGCGGGCGTCGTGTATCGGGTTGACCATGGCTGATATACGGAAAATCCACCCAAACCCAGTCACCTACCTGTACTGGAGTAAAACTGCCAGCGTTATAACGAGCACCAATGGGTAATAAATATTCGGCCCAGGGTAATTTGTCTGTTGGCACCCCTTCGGTTAATCCTAAAATCTGTACCTGTACCCGCTGGCATTTTTTCGGGTCATCGGTATTAATAACCTGGCCGTGATAATGACTTGGTGAGAGGGGAGGATTTAACTCAGTGGTATTGTTCATTGTTTAAAGGCAAACAGGTTTTAACCCGGCATTGGTATTTTTGGGCGGAATAGCGATGTGCCACTGACTGAATAATCACTTTGTCGGGTAAACTTTCATCAATCGGTAGTTCCGTATGGTTACGATTAAACACCAGCTGAAGAGTAATACCCGCTTGCAGCGCTCCATTGCCTAAGCAAGTAAATTCCAGTGCTGGCGTTAACAGGGTATTTAAATTGGCTAACGTAATTGGGCTCTTAAATCCTACCAATTCACGCGGTACAGTGGACGAATCAGTAGTATTTGCATTACTCGAATTAAGAATGCCTTGAGCTAAGTGCCAACCCGTAAACTGGCGTTGCGTAAAACTCTGGATGAGTGGATCCGCATTGGTTTTTTTGAGTGAAACAATCTGATTTTGCTGGCGTGCATCGTCATAGTGGTAGGAAATGAGAGCCGTTTTTTCAAGTAGTGTTGAAATGGGCTTAAACGTAAACTGCTGGCGTTGATAATGAATCACCGCTGCTGTTTCACGGGCAATTTGCTTAAGTAAGCGACTGGGCCGCATACCCGGCAATAGATGATAATCCTCGATGGCAGGAAAGGCATTGGATTGTATGGTTGTGTGATTTACCAGGGATTTAACCACGCTTTCAGGGGCTTCTCCCACAAAAAAACGGGCCATCACAGCCGGGGTTTTTAGTTGAAAAATCACCTCACTCAAACAATTCAGGGTTAAAACGGATTCAGCATCCATGGGCATAGTAAGAATCGCAAAGCGCTCTATCGTGTCTAATTCATCCCGTCGGTAGGGATCGGCAAGGGTAACTGTTAATGTCTCAAAAGGCTTAATGCCTAAATCATCTCGAAAAATCGCTTCACGATCATTCAATTTTAAGATTAATTTAGGCCCGGATAAATCCAATGTTTCAATATAAACCGCTTCGATTAACCAGCTTAAATCTAAGGGTTTATCCTGATAACGAACTTCCTGAATTAAAACATGTTCAAATGCGGGGTTGGCTGCCAAACGGAAATACCCGTAAATTAAACTGAATAGGTTCGATTAACTGGCTCTCATTTCCTACCAGAATGGGTGTTAATAAGGTGTGCTGTACTTCCAGGGCAAATAACCGGGTTTCTTGATGTGGGTCCAAACTAATATCTGTTGCCAGTAGGGTTTCCGGTTCTCGGATATAAGCTTCAGCGGTGAATTTTTCATCAGCAATCAGATAGATCAATGGAATTTTGTGGTGATTATGTTGTTTCTGGTTAATAAAAAAATACCAGGCAAGGGCTAATTGTTCCGGGTGATTGCGCTCATGACCGACAAAAACCAATCGATAGGTAATATCAAAATACATCACCTGTAGTTGATAAGGTGTTTCTAGATCCTTTAACCAGAGTATATCTTGATAGATCCCACCATAATGTTCGGGATCGGCACTGGCTAAACTGATATCCCGAAAATAATAAATTAAGGGTAGGGTAACGGCAGCCGTTTGGTTTTGTTGTTGAAAATAACCCTGTTTGCCCAATTGCTTCATGAATACTAAAGGACTGTCTAATTCACCTCTAAATATTTTATGATGGGATGGTCTAATAAAAAAAGATTGTAAATTAGAGTCATCAGATCCAATGTTTTCATAGGCTTTTACCAGGTGACATCCAAACGCTTTATCTACTCTTGATAGGTTAGTCAGTGTGGGGGGCGAGGTTATAGCCATTGAACACTCCCAGCAGTAGCCGCACCAGCACGCCCACCCGATGAACCGCGGTTACCTCCCGCGCCATGATGGCCAACAGCTCCACCCGCACCGGAATAATTTCGTTTATTACTACAAGTGCGCTCTTCACCACGACCATGAGTACGACAAGACTCCCATCGATAATCAGTACCATGACCTGGACCATATAAGCTGCCTCGACCTGCGCCGCTATGATACTCGCCTCTCCCTCTTCCACCGTAGGGCTGTCCGCCACCACCTCCATCATTTTTATTTTCTCTTGAACTACCACCTCCACCACCGCCGCCAACAACACTGCCCCCCGGATGGACTTTTAGTCTTAAGGTGCCATGATTCACGACAATACCTGTTCCTCCATGCCCACCGGTATAACTGTGCCGATAGTTTGCACCCGCGCCGCCGCCACCGCCTCCCCAAATATGGCCGTAGACTTCTAACGTTAACCCACCAGGAAAATGCGCCATATTGACATTCATGCCAGTACCCCCAGCATTACCATGACCGCCACCATGTCGATCAGCCCCACCATGCCCGGTGACATACACCCCTGGATTGACAATTAAAATACACGAGGCCTGTCGTTCGCCTGGTGTAAACCAAGCATCGGCATTGGTCCCATTCACTACCGCGCTACTGATACGTTTAATTACCTGATTAGCACTACAGTAAAACTGACTAAAGGCAATAACCCCTGTTGTGGCAATTTTGGCATTGGAAGGGGCATCAGGAACCAGGCTTTTACCCCGGTAATACTGCGATAAGCTGAACGGTTTATTGCCTTTAAATTCAGTGGCAATATCCGTAAATGTGATTGGCCCTTCACACCTAACCGCCATGCAATTGCTCCTCTAAAACAGAGACTTTGTGAGAAAGGACTTTCACCGCTTCCACTAATAAAGCGACCACGCCAGTACTGTTAACGGATAGATAGCCGTCCTCTGTTGTTCTTACTGCGTCAGGTAATACTTGTTGTACTTCTTGAGCAATTACCCCCACTTGATAATCACCCGTATCAGAGCGCTGATAGTGGTAACCGCCAAGTTGGTGCAATTTATTTAGTGGCGAGGAAATAGGGTTAATATGTTGTTTTAATCGTCGATCTGAAAATGCCGTGACATCCCCTTTCGCGTAAATCGCCCCATTGCAGGTAAAATTAACATCCATGGTCGCAGCATTATGATCCATTACTAAAATCTGTTTAGGTTGAGTATCGTTGTAGTGCTCAAATACAAATAAATCATTCGTGTTATCTTGAGCTTGAAAATACAGCCCACAAGTTTCACCACCTGCGGTTTCACGCACATGAATTGAAAATATATCCGTTAAACCAGTCCAGTTAATGCCATGGCTCCATGCGCCTTGAACAATATCAAAATGCACGGAGCCTGATAGTGTGCCGCCCGTTTTTTTATAAACCGACTCGTCATTGGCTTTACTGGCTAATACGGCGGGTAATTGAGCTACATCTGGGATAGCCAGTTGGTCAAATCGGGCCTTATCCAGTTTGGTATTTAAAGCATCTCGTAACCCTGCAATATTATCGATACCTAAGTTCTGTAGGTTTTCTTTATTTTGTTTAATATACTCAACAATATTTTTTAATGACTCAATTTCATCGCTGTCTGACGATAAAAAGGCATTAATGGTATCAATCATTTCTTTTAAAATACGCCCCTGGTTGGCGGATAAGGTATCAGTCGTTGATTGCGAGCGTAAATGATCAATAGTTGGTGGAAGGTTTTTAATGAGTTCATGCAGTTTTTTACCTTGCCGTGCCGATAAACACGCATCGGCTTGATCGGCATTTAACTGATCAATAATGCGTGGCATGTTAGCTACCAGCTGATATTGGGGATGGGGATTTTCCTTTTGCTCATGCATTAAGACCGGGATTCGCTCGATACGTCGACTGATATCCAGCATACTTGCAGTTAACATTTCAGCATCTGACGGCACTTGCAGGGTAGCTAACACCACACTATGTGGGGTGAGGGTAGGGGTCACCACCAGCTCAACCGTACTCACTTGGTGCTGCTGGTAATCCACAGTAATCACAATATGTTGGGTGTCACCTGGTTGTATCGTTAATGGTTTTTGCATTCCAGCAGGCATCCGTGCAGTCAGTGAATAACCTTGGGTTTCAACCACGGCTATCGACTCTTCAATCGCATCACCCACCAAAATTTGAAAAGGGGTTTCTGTATCAACCGTGACATGAAAACCGCTATAAATCCCGGTGGGTAACACGCCAGCTAGTTTGCGGTTTATCGTGGCACCAGAGTAATTCTCACGCCATGCAGTATCTATGCGTAAATCATTAGCCGGCTGTTGTGGCCAGCTATTCGCATTAATCATGGGTTACCTCATCAATTAAAGCCAGTAATGCTTGTGTGTCGGCATGACTCATGGGCAATACCTGGTGTTTAGCGCCCACCAAACCGTGTTTGCCAATTGGGGTAGCAGCCAATACATAAAATAATTCCACGGTTTTCTTGTCATTGGGTAAACGATCTTCACACCAGAGAATGCTTTGCTCAGGCACGGGCTCTGAATCGAGCAAGACCGTTTTAGGGCTTTCAAAATCAGGCGCTGACTGAAACCCTGATGCTAATAAATTTTGTGGATTGTCATTGGGGAAAAAACGCGCTTTCACAATAATCGGTGCTGCATAATTGACAGTGGTTTCGCGTTGTTCCAGAGTACCTACCAAGTCCAAAGGATCTGACGCCTGGTCTTGCAGAGCCTTAAATAACATCACTTGCCGAGTATCCCGCGACTGAAATAAAAATTGTTTCGTATCACTCGCCAGCCGTTCAGTTAATGCTAAAAAGTCCTGGGGTTGAATCATAATTGCTGTTGAATGGCCTCTGCAGACATCCCTAATTCATCCGCAAATTTTTGGTACACGGTATTTGCCGGTATGTTGTAACGCTGAGCAAACGCTAATTCTTGTTGGATTTGGGCTCTTTGTTGTGCGGTTAGCTGTTGAGTCATTTTCGTTCTCACACGATTAATTTTTTTACGGTTAGCGGGTGTATTTACGTGACGGCGTAACCCTAAATTCGCTTGCCTGGCCAGTTCAGCACGAATTTTTTCCTGGTTTAACTCACCCACCCGCGCCCGGCTGAGTTGCTGATGATCTTGCCGAGTCATGAACTGATGACGGGTATCGCCAGCAAAACCCGCCTGTTCAGCCTGGCGAATCATTTGTTGGGTTAACTGAGTTTTCACGGTAGGGCTTTTTAAAGCCCGAAACACCTTCAATACATGTTTACAACAGCAGCCGCGTAACTGTGGGTTACGTACTTTGGGGAAGTCTTTTTCATACGGCTGAATCGCAAATCCACCCACCGTCGCGACATAGCGATACCAGAATTGATGACGCCCACAATCACAATCAAACGATACCGGGCCGGCCAGGGTTTGGGTCATGGCTCGGTTAACGTTGCCTGCATCAGTTAAATGTCGCCACCAGTCTTCTAACCTGACTTTGACCTGGTGAAACTGGGCTTGGTATTTACCGCTGGCTGTGACGCTAAAGGTAAGGGTAGAGCCGTGTATTTTATAAAGTCGAGCGGAGCGAATCTCCAGGTTAGCCCGTTCCACATCAATCGCCCGAGATGAAGCAATTAGCTGATCTGTAGGCACGCCCTTAGCCGAACCAAACTGCTTAGCCAGGCGTTTTTGGGCTTGAGCAAACCCGGTTAAATCCTCGATAGTAAATGGGGTGCCGTCTTCTCGGGTACCGATTAATACTTCCGCATTGGGGGGCATTTCCCCCGTGCGAATGGCCATGCGGATTTGATTCGGTGATAAGGTGCGTCGGGCACTGCCTCGGCTCTGACGTAGTTGGCGGCGTAGCTCCGCAAACTCACGGTCCTGATGCCGAAAATTTACGCCTTTAAAAGGGTTCATGCGCGCCCCTCAGAATCAGCATAGGCTTTGATTTGTTGGCGAATCCATTTAATGGGCGGCAACTGTAGGGTTGTGCCTGCTTTTAATGCCCCGCGCATGTCGTCTAGCTGAGCAATAATCACCACAATTTTTTTGAGCTGGGGAGTGCCATAAAAGCGAAGCGAAATTAACTCTGGCATCAACACTTCATCCAGGGCCACTTCATGGATTTGCCATTCAGGCAGTGGATTACGCAATGCCTTATAAAACTGAGTACGTAATAAGGGATCCTGGATCGTTAACGGGGATAGCCGCGCATGTTGCATGCTAGCGCCCTCGGATAATCGCCGCTAATCCTGGCGGTAAGTGGGCTAGCTTATCAGGGGGTTTACTGCCTAATAATAGGGTTAAATAGTCATGAGACGCGGGATTAAAGTGTAAGGCTCCCAGTACTAATAATAAAACCGCTCGTTGATAACCGGTAAATCTCTGGTAATCAATGTCATAACGATTGCGGCCTTTGTCGTCTTTATCAATATTAATCGAATTTCGGTGAATTTGATGACGTTGCAAGCCATGTTGAAAAATAATATTACCTAATTGATTACCTTGGATTTCCCCTAAACCACTTAAAGCAAAATAATAATCCAGAGCAATATTTTGATAACTGCGGTTTTCTGCCGGTGCGGATTGATCCAAGGTCAAGGTATAACCCATATTAAATAAACGACTAGCGTCTTCTACTAAAATCAGAAACTGTTTATTCAATGTATGATTGAGTGTCTCTAATAATCCTGGCTGCCACTGCTCAAGCCGCCCACTTAAAGGAGTTAACTGGTCAACAATCAAGTATTCACCGTTGAAAGCCCCTTGTGCCAGCACTTTCGGGTGACTTACCAATGAGACGGCACAGAGTTTTTTAATCATCCAACAGCCCCCTCAATTTAATAAAGCGCAGGCCCTAAGGCTGGCTTTTACATGTAGAACAAGATCTATTATTCAGAAAAAAACAGGAGCGTCCATGATAAAAAAATATTGCACCTTATAAAAATAATGGGCAAAAAAAAAAGCAGGCACTAAGCCTGCAAACTCAAAGGGTCATAAGGAGAAAGCAGGCGGGTAAGGGGGTAAAGGAGGGAATGAACAGTTTCAACTTACGGGTAACCCGCCTGCATGAATTGTTATTATTCATAAAATTTTCATGCTGTCTATGATAAAAAAATATCGTATGTCATTTTTTTAAAATGGGTTATGATGGGATTAATTAAATACAACAGAAAGCCTCTATGACGAACGACTACCAAGATATCAATACCTCTTTACCACCTATAAATAGCCGTGTTGACGTAATTTGTCGATACCATGATCGAGATAAATTAATAACTGAAAAAATACGCGCATACCACGACAATGGTGGCGAATTTTACTTAACGACTGTCGGTCATAATATCAGTAAATTAGTCACGCATTGGAAACTAGCCGGTTAATACGGCTAGTATTTATTTACAACATTTTTTTATTACGCTGCTACAGATAAATTTCCTTTATTTTTTTGATGACAACGACTGACAATTGAGCAAGGTGTTTGCATAACCATAAAATGTTGTTTACTCACCCCATGGCCAGTAAATTGCCAACGATGAACCGTAAAAGAATCACTTAAACCAGGCGAATCAGGACATACGGATAGTTCAATAAAACTCCCCGATTCAACATAAGGAGCAATCGGTACCAATAAATCATCAATATCCGCATCAGGTGAGTGAGTTAACAGCAACCGATTAATATTACCTTGCCCATCAAAACCAACCGAAAAACCCAGTTGCTTAAATTCTTCACTGATAAAGGATTGTTGATTCTGCTCATTAATATCACTGTGGTGATAACACAAGGTTTCTAATATTGAGATAAATTGTGCTTGGTGAATAAACACCTGGGCATGGTAATGGCAATACCGCAACATAATTATTCCCCTAATCTATTCAGCAACAAAGGAAACATTCAACGAAAACTGTGCAGACTATGGGCAACCACACCCCAAATCACACAATCAAAGTGCTCCGTGATTTCAATCGGCTTAAATTGAGGATTACGTGGTATTAGCCAAGCTTTGTTTTTTGAGAGTCGCAACTGTTTTACAGTTAACTCACCTTCGAGTGCCGCAATGACAATATCACCGTTTTGTGGTGTCAAAGCCCGATCTACCACCAGAATATCACCCGATTGAATTCCCACTTCCACCATGGATTCACCTGTGGCACGGACAAAGAAAGTTGCCGCCGGATGCTTCACAGCAAAGTCGTGAAGGTTTAAGTCTGCCTCGACATAATCATCTGCAGGCGACGGAAATCCTGCCGCCACATGGCTAGATAGCAGTGGTACTGCTACCTGAGATGAATGTTGCTTGGCTGTATAGCGTTGAATGACCTGCATTGCCTACCATTAAATACTGTATATATTTACAGTATTTTAACTTAAAGCCAGTTCCTCACAATCATAAATTTCTATCGGCTAGGTAAAGTTGATAGGAAACTAGTCAACCTGCCGTTCTGTTACAGACTCAGAGTGCTTGAGAAAGTAACCCTTGCGCAGTTTTTGTTTTTGGATTCTTTCTAGGGCTGCGTGTGCTTTTTCGTAGCAATCAAAGGTGTCTACTTTGATTGTCCCTTTGGTGCCAATTCTTCCCCACTGGCGTAATAGTGCCCAATGACCAAACAGGTCTTTCTGAATCAAAAGCGTGTAGAACTTGTGAGTATTGGTCTCTGGATCACTGAGTTTTAAGTAAATCATCCATGGCCACCTGGCTATAGGCTGGCCTTGAGTTAAGCAGGGTAAAGCAAGTAGATCAATTTACTTTTTTGTGACTGTTCCTTATCAATCAAGAGTAATCACTTACATCCGTTTGTTGCCAGTTTAGTAGTGCTAGTGATTAATAACAGATGTACCATATTACGTATTACGCCTTTTAATAACATACTACCAGCGTAGTAGAAAGCTATCCGGTTCTTGGGCTTTGTCGGCTGTTTTTGAAATGGCTGTAGGTGAGGTTGGCTGGGATTGGCGCAGTAAGTAAATTGATGATCATTTTGGTTGAGTTTTATACACATTAGAAGGATTAGACCTATAAGGAAGATTCAGTCAAAATACAAGGCCAATAAAGACTTAAATTATGCCTTAATAGTAATCTTTAAAGATGGAAATCAAATGACAACTTACGACCCTGCAATCCAAGATATTTTAACTAGGAGGGTTTATATAGTACGAGCCAAAGAAGAACTGATAGAAAGGCTTTCTTCACATTTTAATACAGATGATTTAAATGAAATATCAAGACCACAAGTTGTAATGACTGAAGAATTATATTTCGAAAAGCACCTAGAAGGCTGGAGAAGAAAAATACTAGAAAAATGCAAAGAGTCATTTTTAAAGGATGAGTTAGAGTATGGATTATTGGATGAAATAGTGGACTTGGAAAAAGTTCTTGGGCAAACATCAGATCTGCAAAAATGCTTTGACCAATGGTGGGTTGCAGAAGAGGCAGCAGATTATATTGAAATTGAGACAGACTGGCACTTATCCGGCTAGCCTGATCTCCAATACCGTCTGCGTTAGTGTGACGTTCATTAATAGTTATGGCTACTAAACAAATGAAGATCGACGACACTAATTATATGGAGGGTAACAAAGCAGTTGCTTCAGGTTTATTGCTTTTTTATCATCTAGCTACCGAAGGCTGTTTCTGCGGTGATGAAACAGTTTATATTGAACCTGAATTATTTGAAGGTTTTCGATACTTAGACGTAGTTGTAGAAGAGGCTCACAATCCAGAAATTAACGAAAACTTTCTGAGAATAGCCGCGGTTATATATGTTCTATGTGATTTGAACGATATGATTACTGAACATGATGATTCATTTCATTCAGCAGAAATTACTAAGAAGACGATTGAGGCATTCAAGGATGGTCGCTTAACTGCTATCCCTGAAACTGCTGAAATATTTAAATTATTGGAAAGCAATGAAACCAATTTTAATTTTTCTACATACAGCAATATCTTGAAAGTAATTTATGACAAATACGTTTT
This sequence comes from Spartinivicinus marinus, assembly GCF_026309355.1. Taxonomy (NCBI): domain Bacteria; kingdom Pseudomonadati; phylum Pseudomonadota; class Gammaproteobacteria; order Oceanospirillales; family Zooshikellaceae; genus Spartinivicinus; species Spartinivicinus marinus. Next base: position 78,601 of record NZ_JAPJZK010000003.1, on the reverse strand, counting down.
GGGTACTTTTAACCAGCTTGCAAACTCGAAGCTACCATAATAGGGTAAGAGCTTGTATCTAGTAAGTTCAACCCATCAGCGTCAGAGTGACGTTCATTAATAGTTAGGCATAGGAATGGCGTTTGGTGAATTGGAAAGCAAATTTACTAGGTTAGGAGAGAGATTTTCAAAGGCTTTCTCAGATGGCGGCATGTCTATAGAATTCGAATCTTTGGAGTCAAAGCCCACTGTTGGCGAAATCAAGCATCGATATAGATTAGATGGATTAAATGATGAGGAATTAGATGGCATTGAAGTCAGTATCACCAATAAAGAAGAATTGGTTGAGCTGTTTGATGAATTCTATAGCAAACCAAAACTAGGATATTCTAGCAATGATGCTTTAGATATCGTGGATATTTTTTTGCGCTCAGTAGATGGTGAAGTTTATTTGGTTTGCAAAGGTTTTGATGATGACTGTGGCTACATTGATTTGTTGTCATCGTCAGGAAATGGTTGGTACTTGTTTAAGTTCTATTATCAGTTTGACTGACGAGTGCCTAATAGGGTAAGAGCTAGTATCTACTCAAGCTCTCCCCACACCACTCAGCTAAACTGTCTACCTAAACTGATCAAACTACAACCAAACTGTCATATATTTCCTGGTAACTGCCGCTAAAAGAGGGTTTATCGGCTGGTTTTAAAATAGAGACAGGGGAGGTGGGTGGGGATGGAGCACTGAGCAGACCCAAGAGCCTTATGGTTAAACTGTAGTCACCTTCAATCGATAGGCTTTTCTCACAAACATAATTATTAAATAGTTTAAAATTTAATAAATACACCGAATTATTTTTCTAGTTAATAGTATGTTTGTCACGATATTATTTTTATAAATCGATACAGTTAAATCTTATTAGGAGGCCCAAAGTGCATGATGAGACTCCCGACAGAGAGCTAACCACAGAGGAAATGGATCTTGTAGCAGCACTTTCCGATGAGCAACTAGCTGAAATAGATCAGATGTTACTTAGCCATGTGCACCCGAAATACAATCGTAAGGTGGCTTATCTTGTAGGAGCAACAATGTGCGATTTACCTAATCGGGTAAAAGGTATACCTGATGTTTTCTATTCACAAAGGGTTGCTCACCTAGTAGCTCAGGGTTATCTGGTAGCTGAGGGTGATTTAAAATATATGCGGTATTGTGAAGTGAGGTTACCGTAGCATGCAGCATTTAATCGGGTAAAAGCTGAAATCTAGCCAGCCCCCAAGCCAAAGTCAGAGTGAAGTTTATTAATCAGTTATGATTCAGAATGGATAAATACGTAAGACTAAGGCCGTTTACAGATATTGAGGTATGTGAGTGCGAAGTTGTTGATCGTCTTCTACTTGTCTACATGTTTACAAATAATCCCATTAATTGTTTTAGATGTCGTAAAGAGATTGATCCGGAAAGGCTTGGTATAACAGGTGTAATGTGTGACAGCATTGCACGCTGCTTTAGCGTCTATGGTTCTTTATATCGTCTATGGATCGACTCAGGTGAGTACGAGGAGTATGCGAAGAAGAAATTACTTGACTCAAAAGGGGAGGTTAACGTCTTGGGCATGAAGCTTGCCAAAGAGCTTTCATTACAGTGGCCTACGTACTATTGGTGGTTTCATGACACAGACGATGGTAAACCTACCCACTGCCCCTGTTGTGGTGATCAATTGAATGAAGAAGTGTTTTGGGGTACAGGTAAATGTGATAACTGTCGTGTTATAGTGTGAAACTAATAATAGGCTAAGAGCTGGTATCTATAGCTTTCCAGATAAATAACTTGGCGAACTACCTCCTACAACCCTTGAGTTTATAGGGCTTATGATTGTGTACTGCCAACTTATTTTTCTGGAAGCCTATAGCAAGCTCATACCAGCATCGTCAGAGTAATGCTCATTAATAGTTAAGCATCAGGAGAATAAATGCCAATTACGGGTGAATGCTTTTGTGGAAGTATAAAGTACAAAGTCGAAGGAACTATAAGGGATGCGAGATCGTGCCATTGTTCGCGCTGCCGTAAGGCATTTAGCTCGCAAGCATCATCCTATGCGCTTGTAAAACCAAGCGACTTTGTGTGGATGAAAGGAGAGGAGCTTTTAACCAGCTATGAATCACAGCCTGGTTATGGTTTGCGCTTTTGTAGTCGGTGCGGGTCAACATTGTGTGGTACCTATAAAGGCTCTGTTCATGGTATTACACTTGGCTGTTTAAATGGTAATCCTGAAATTGAAGTTGGCTACCATATTTATGTTGGGTCAAAGGCATCATGGGAAGTAATTCCTGAAGGTGTTAAAGCTTATATAGAAGGTCCTCCGCAAAATGATTAATCGGGTATTTGCACGTATCTAGCCAGCTCTCCACATGCCTGCCATTCCTTTCTAAAGCAGATCAGCTCGTAATCAAACCTTCAAAAAATAGCCTCATAACTCCGACAATTGGGATTATCGGAGGGTTTTAGGAAAAAATGTAATAAAAACAAGAGTTTGATAATAAAAAATACCAAAAACAGTATTATGATACTGTCGTATATAAAAACATCCGAATCTGATCGTTATCGGCTATTATTGGAAAGGCTTGAGGCGAGGGAGAAGGAAAACAGAGCACTAAGCGGCCCTGAGAGTCATCTGGTTGTGTTTTATACACATCAGAAGGCTGAATAAAATTTTACATTCAAATGACAATTAAAAGGTTTTGGATATTAAAATTCATAATTCTAAAAAGTTGTGCTTATGTTTTTGGTGTCTTTATTTTCAGCTGCCAATATTTTTATTCCGCTGTAAAAACACTATTTTATAAGGTTTAAATGATCCGATTATACAATAATGGTTAATTATGTATTATTTTTCACTACTAGCACATCCACACACCATGGCATTCTAAGCTACTGATCTGTTACACCCAACTTAACTAAAGAATTATCATTCTGATTTCAGCAAAAAAGTAAGGTTTCAGGCTATGCGAAATATCACTACATTACTGTTGTATTTTTTACTTTTTTGGCAGAGGGTCCAAGCTGATTCTCCCCAAAACTATATTTTCACTGATTCTGATTCACTTACGAGTCCGATTTTTTTGCGAGAAGATATTAAAGGTGCGCAGATTGTTTATTCATGGAAACAATTAGAAAAGTCAAAAGACAACTATGATTTTTCTGCAATTGAAAGAGATATGTCTATCTTAAAAAAAATGAATAAAAAGTTATTTGTTCAAATCCAAGACCGCTTTTTTGAACCTGAACACAGAAATATCCCTCTGTATTTACAGAATGAGCCACAATATCTCGGAGGTTTAATTCAACAGTCTGACAACCCTGGCGAAGGGAAACCAGCAGGATCTGGTTGGGTTGCTATGCAATGGAACTCTCAATTGAGGGAAAGATATCAAAAGCTTCTTAAAGCTCTTTCGGAGTCCTTTGATGGAAAAATAGCGGGCATTAACCTTCCAGAGACAGCAATTGGTATTGATAGAAAAAAAGCGACTAAACTAGGTTTTACATGTGACCGATATTTTTCAGCAACAGTAGACAATATATTATTTGCCAAAAAATCTTTTAAAAAATCACATGTTATCCAGTACGTTAATTTTTGGCCTTGTGAATGGAATAATAATCAAGGCTATATGTCTAAACTATTTGAAATTGCTTATAAGAACAGCATAGGACTGGGTGGTCCTGATATTGTTCCTTATAAAAATGGACACATGAAAAATTCCTATCCATTTTTCCATAAATACCAAGGGAAGCTGGACATTATTGCAATGGCTGTTCAACAACCAACGCTCACATATACCAATCCACAAACAAAAAATAAGTTCACCAAAGAAGAATTTATTGAATTTGCTGATCATTATCTCGGAGTAAATATTATTTTCTGGACTTTAGATGCACCTTGGCTTCATGACATAGTTAAATAGGTAGGCCAGTCTTGGACTGGTCTACCTATTTGGGGATTGATTTTAAATGTATTGTAAAGGGCTATAGGCGGGATGGAACACTCAGTAGCCCAAAGAATCATATGGTTAAGTTTTACTCATAACTGACTATATGATGGTTGGCTGGGAAACGAGCGATATACTACACCATCACTGGTCTGCAGGTGTCGTGTTGATCGTTCTTTGCTAGGCGAAGAAATGAAGTCATGCCTGTAAATTGTAAGGAAGATGTATGCCTAAAGAGGAATCAATAAAATATATTTAAGTATTACTGCTTATATCGTATATATTTTGAAATAAGGCAGAAACGAGTACAGTAAGCCTTATCACTCACCTAATAAAAAGTTGCTAAGTACTTATACAATAAGTATTTTTAATATATTGAAACTCGATGTTTTAAATATTTAACATTTTGATTTTATAAAAGGCTTTTCTCATGAAGTTTAATAAGAATATTCTTTCCTTGAGTTTATTATTTAGTATTAGTCCTGCTTTTGCTTCAATAGTTGATACATCTGATAACAAGTGGCCTGAACCAGGAAATATTAAAGTTTGCTGGCAAATAAAAGGGCCTGAAAAAATATCTGACTTTATACCTGAGCTAACATATATAAAAAATATGGAACAGATTAATAACATTAGCGAAGAAAAACTTCAAAAAATAATTGATAAATATTCAGATAGCGTATTTCGTGGAAATAAAAATATTGAACAGATTCGAGAAGGTTTAGTTCTTCAATTTAATCTAACTAAATCCTATGCTTCAGTCGTAAAAAATATACCATTTTATCAGACACTTATAGAATATTTTGTTGATATATCATACCATAAATTAACAAAAATTCGCTTTACTGGTTGGAGTAACTGTACAATAGAAGATTTATCAAATAATAATAATATTAGGCTTAGCATTAGTAGTGCTCCATTTCTTAAATTTCCTGATGGAAAATATCGATATGGAATAAATGCAGGCTACCCTGGAACTGGTGTTCCTAATGAAGTAGCATTACCTCTAGGACAACCTGCATTAGATTTTAAAGTACCACCAAAGTTAACTAATAAAAGAGACTTTGCCAAACTTCACCATACTGTAGTACATGAACTTGGTCATGCGCTAGGTCTTCTGCATGAGCATCAGCGATCAGATAGAGTTTTATGTAATAACCGCGCTGCGAACGCTCACAAAGTTATTGTCAATGAATCTAAGTCTGATTTTAGTGGTATCAACTACTATATTGGGCAATATGATAAAGATTCAATTATGAATTATTGTAGTAAAAAACCAGAATTAAGCAGAGGGGATTTAGAAGGCCTTGCTTATTTGTATCCAGGCTACGTTGAAGTGAAGCCACAAAGTTGTATAAAAAATAATAATTTTCAGTATAAAGCAGAAGGTTTTAAACACCAGCAATGGTGTGAAGGTTTTAATGATAAAACGAGTTGTGAAAGCGATGTCAGAGACGGTCAATCATTGTGTAAGTGGAAGTAACGAGCACTGATTAGCATGTGTACAGCTAACTTCTACAGGAGGTTAGCTTGCTTACTACAAATTTAAGTACATAATCTGACTTACTGGCACTGAAAACTGGTTAACTTTTGTATAATAGTTAACCAGTTTTCATGTTATAAATCAATCACTTAGGGTTTTGCTACACAGTCACTAATTCCATGGGCCGCCTGGACTCCACTCAAGCCTGAATGTTGTATTCATGATAGGAGGCATTAGAAAATCAATTAATGTTAGGGCAATATCAGGTAAGGATACGGCTTCTAAATTATTTTTGCGAATGAACGCCTTCCACTGGGTTTGTTTTTGAGCATCTTGTGTGAAAGCCTCGGTGAGGCCAAATGGTGTTTGATCTGGTAGCGAAGTTTTTCTCCTCTCGAAAGTTGCCTGTATGGCCTGTTTAAGAGTTTCCCCTTCAAAGTTTGAATGTTGGGAAAGTACCCATAGGTCGAAATAGTCCTTCATTCGACTATTTGCAATGCCTAAGGATGTGAGCGCTTGAAATTTCTCCGCAATAACAGTGTACTTTGGATATACCAGCAGTTTTGGAGCATCAAACTCAGGGAATATTACAGGATAATCGACCGATTCTGGAGAAGGTGTTACTGCGTCACCAAAACCAATATCGACCTGTACTTGGCATCGAGCACTATCAAGAATACACAACAATGTAATACGTACTCCAGCATAGTGTGAATCTTTGCGGATTTCCGCCGCGTTGACAGTATCTTTTTGAAAAAGGATTCCATCATCTACTTCAACGGTGCAAATATTCTTGAAAATTTCCTGTAGGTGGGGCAATTCAGCTGAGCCAAAACCAAGAAAATCTACATCTCGGGTAGGCCGGTGTGGAATATCAAACCAAAGATCAAAAAGTAAGGCTCCCTTCAATAAAAAAGTATTGGAATGCGGTGATACGCTGATCCGGTATAGGAGCCTTTCAAGTGCATAACGGGTAAGTACCAGATTGAAATCTTGCTTAGTCGCTCTGGCATGATTTAGTAGACGGGCTCGCACAGATGCAGCTATATTTCGTTTACTCATGAAGTCAGGCTCTCAAGGTAAGGACGGATAACATTAGTGACACGGCAAATACTGGCATAACGCCATAGTTCATCAATTTGCACTCGCCTGTTTTGCCATGACTCATTCAGTGCCTCAAGAGCCACATCTAGGCCTATTTTATTTCGGAATTTAAAACAGTCAGCCACAGTCTTAGCAACACAAGTTATGTGAACAGTTACGCCTTCCACTAGATGATCTTCAACCCCTTCAATTAGCGACTTCCCGGAGAATCGTACGACACGAAGCGGCGGATATTCTATTGCGGGAGCATGAGCTTTATTTGGTATGGCTATCCAAACTTCAAATGGTGCCTGGGTAGTTAGTCCATGAAACTGAAGTGCTGATAGTAGACAAACCAGTGCTTGAGGGTTCTTTCGGGATACCTCGGCTAGGCTGGTATGTTCTGAAACTGAGCGATCGGGGATAGAATAGAGCCCCCGATCAACTCTAACAAGTAGGCCACGTCGAACCATTCGCGTGAGAGTCACTCTCGGCACGTTGACAGCGTCCAGATCATGGCTCCTAATCAACCCATGAGAGCCCACCAGCTTCAGAACTTGCTGAAAATGTGTTTCCGTTTTCATATTCTTATGATGTTCCATATTCTCGGTATTTGTCAATATTTACCTAGAATATGGAACATTTCGGGTAGGGGCTAATAGGCCAACCCTCTATGATGGTTTTGTTCGCCGTATGGGTGAAGTTTAAATTATTTACCTTGGGTGGCCTCATAAGTCCCATCAGCAAAAGTGGCAAAAGCTGGGATGACCTTAAAAAAACGTGAATTCGGAGTAAAAAATACACAATTAGTAAATTGTTTGAACAGTTTGATTGCTTGTTGCTCTAATTAATACCTTTTTGGCTCTGAAACAATAGAGAGTAAGCCTACATAACAAGTCACTAATAAAATCTTCTATGCTTTGCAACTACTTGCAAACCTTATAAGCTCATAAAACCCTCAATTTTTGGTTATTTTTTACTCCGAATTCAAGTTAAAAAAGGTGATGCTCTAACAACCAAATACAACTATTTACTCAAAATGCTTAAGTATCTCGCTGCTGCTTTGGCTATATATTTGGGGATATGGAGACCTCTTTCGGTAGTTATCTGGGGTTGAGGAATTGAACCAGAGGGCGGCCTATCAGCCTCTGTAATAAGGACTTTTGGCCAACTATTAACCATTTAGCTGCTTAATTAATGCAGGAACCATTGCAGACTCTCATTAGGATAACTATACCTCGAATAATCATGGACGCAATCTGACTAATTTTAGTAACCTCTCTGGCTAAATTTTTCTGTCACAATGTTAAAAAAGGAATTAGCCAATGTTGTCAGGTGTCATTGAAGAGGGGTTGAAAGCGGTTAAACCGGAATTCCTTACAGATGTTATCCTTGTACTTCTTTTCCTGGTGCTTATTAGCGCCATTTATTACAAACGTAAAAATGAGCATACAGGATTTACCAACTATGCTCCGACACTACTGACATCATTTGGTATATTTGGCACATTCATAGGTATAGTGGCTGGCCTCTTGCATTTTAACACTAGTGATATTGAAGGCAGCATTGGGCCTTTACTTGAAGGATTAAAAACTGCTTTTGTAACGTCTATTTTCGGTATTCTACTTTCCATTCTTTACAAGCTAGTTGACTCCTATATTGAACAAAAAAACTCTTCTGAGGGCGAATATCGTAAAGATAACGTGGACGCTTCAGATATTTATGAGGTTATGTCTCAACAATTAGCTATATCCAGTGAAGTCAAAGTTGCCATAGAAAAGGGTGATGGTAATAACACCAGTTCAATTACTCAGTTGAAGGAGAAAATGGAGGAGTTTATTAACACAGGTAAAGAGAGGGAGAGCAATTTTGCGGAGTTCCAAGAGCGGCTGTGGAACAAGCTTGATAATTTCGCAGAGCTAATGTCTGAGTCAGCAACAGAACAGGTCATCGTAGCACTAAATAGTGTAATCAAAGACTTTAATAATCAGCTTAAAGAACAATTTGGAAAAAATTTTTCAGATCTAAACGAGGCTGTATTTAAGCTTGTAGAATGGCAAGAAAATTATAAGATCCAATTGGCAGATATGCAGGAAAAATATGCGCTAGGTGTTCAGGTCATATCTGAAACTGAAGCCTCAGTATCTAAAATTACCGAGCACACCAGCTCCATCCCTGAAAACATGAATAGTTTGAAAACAGTTATAGAGGTCAACCAACATCAAATTAAAGAACTTGATAAACACCTCGATGCATTCGTTCAAGTCAGAGATGCAGCAGTTGCATCTGTTCCAGAGATAAAAGAAAAAATTGACTCTGCAATTGAAGGCGTAAAACAAGCAAATGACTTGTTAGCAGAAGGCATTACTACTAGCGCAGAAAAAATTGAAAACGTCATATCTCAGAGTGCTGACCAATATATAGAATCTGTAGATCAGACAAGAGCTGCATTAACTGAGTCAGCACAAACTACAGCAAATGCCAGTGACGAAATTAAGGAACAATTTTCAATCGTGCTAGAGGACATCAACGGACAAATGCGTGTATTGATCGAAGAACTTAAATCAGGAAGCTTGGAAGTTGGCGCATCACTCAAAAATGCTGGTAACAACCTACTTCAAGATACAACGGAGTTTTCGCAATACTATAACAAAGAACTAAACCAAATCCGTGATCAACTTGCGATCACAGTAGAAGAGCTCACTAAACTCCACAGGCAAGAAGTCGAGAAACTATTTGGTGGTATCGAGCAGTCCATGGAGCAAACGTTACTGAAAAACAATGATACTATTTCAACGTCAATGAAAATGATCGATCAATCCATGGGAGAAGAGCTAGAGCGAGTGATTCAACAACTGGGTAGCAATCTTGGTGCTGTTACAGAAAAATTTGCGTCTGACTACACCAGGTTAATTAAAGTTATGGAAAACGTCTTGACTCAACAACCGATCAGCAGGGTTGCTCAATGAAGGAACTCATGACTGCTCAGGGAAAAAATAATCAGGAGGAGTCACATTGGTTATCTATATCGGATTTAATGGCAGGTCTAATGGTCGTATTCATGTTCATTGCCATTGCTTTTATGCTGAATGTGCAAAAGGATAAAAACCGGATTGAAGGAATTGCTCTTGAGTACAGGGATACTCAATTGGCGATATATAGAGCTCTCTTGCTAGAGTTTGGCGAGGACCTTAAAAGATGGGATGCTGATCTAAGTAAAAAGACCCTTACATTAACATTTCGCTCTCCAGATATTCTGTTTAAGGGAGGAAAGTCTGAAATTAATGAGCAGTACAGACAGCTGCTAAACGAGTTTGCACCTCGTTATTTTAGTGCGTTAACACCATTTTTTGATGTAATACAGGAAGTACGAATAGAAGGTCATACAAGCTCCGAATGGGAAGGCAATACTCCCCCTAAAGAGGCATACTACCAGAATATGGAATTATCTCAGGAGCGCACTAAATCTGTTCTCACACATCTTTATGCCTTACCTCAAATCAGTGATGACCTGTTTATAAGAAGTAAACTCGTTGCCATCGGATATTCTTCATCTAGGTTAGAACGACACAAAAATAATTCTGAAAATAAAGAAGCGTCTCGTAGAGTGAATTTTACAGTGATAACCAATGCAGATGCGAAATTGAGAGAGATATACAAGGATAGATCATGAAGCTAAATGTTGATTTTTCCAAGTTAGAAAGAAGTTTGGTGATGATGGAAGCTGAGTCATGTGATTTCGAGATTGAACCAGCGATGCCAGAAGCTGAATTTGCTTTTGACCAAGAACTAATTGAAGGTATTCAACTCAAGATAGATCACGTTCAGACTAATACAGGCCTAATAAGTACGAATGGGAGGCAGACTTTACTATACATCCCTGACCACAAAAACATAGAGGCTGCACTTAAAGATGGCAGTGAAGGAAATAAGTTTCATGTCGCTGAATGTAAAAAAATCATTGAAATGAGGGAAAAGGATTCAGGTGATCGCTATATTGTCACCACAGGAACTTCGGGCAAGTTTAAAATATATGGTGAACGGCGAAGTAATAAAAAAGAGATATCTGGAGAAGTGAAACTTCGGGTATGCAAACTGTGTTTGAGATATCTGAATTACAACGGTTACGCAAACGCCCCCTTAGAAGCAAAAGAAGAAATTGTTAGCAAATTCGATCTGAAAGAGTTTTTTTCTACTTATAGCTCAATGTTTCAGCATCTACCCAGAGAACAGTTTGCTCACCGGCACCGTGGCTATGATGATGACTTTTATGAACGCTCAAAGGCATGTAGGAAAAGGGTTAATTACACATGTCAAAACTGCAACGTTAATCTTCGAACGAAAAAGCACTTATTAGATGCTCATCACCCTGAAAGAATCAAGTCAAACTCGTCTATACAGGACTTAATAGCACTCTGTAAAGACTGCCACCGGAAAGAGCCATTTCATCAACATATGCCAGTCTCTTTTCATCAAATGAGCACCATAACTAGATTGAGACGAGAGCAAGGGTTAACAAATCCAACAAATTGGCAAAGTGTTAGAAAGTTTGTTGATCCTGCCTTATTTGGTTTTATTGAAATGTGTCAGTCGCTTGGTTTAGAGTTACCGCATGTACAGTATCCTGTCACTAATCAGCAGACTAATGAAACTATTTACTTAGACATTGCTTGGCCGAGCAAAAGAGTAGCACTGCTTAGTGGGAAAGCTGTAAAAGTAGACAAGTGGTATATTTTAGAATTTAAAGACGCACACAATGTTTTGAATAAAAAAGAAAGGTTTAGTAAATTTAAGTCTTATATGCGCTAATACAATTTGCTAAACCAAGTGAGGGTAGCCTAGGCCTCTTTCAGGAGAGTCTGGCAAATAATTCATTAGTAATAATATAGAAAGATAAGTGAAACATATCCTACGAAGAAAGTTTATAAAGTATGTGAGAATAAATTCATTAGTAAAAGCTGCACTAGTTAAACATATAATTTCTATTTTATATATTGTAGCAAGTGTAATATGGTTCATATTTTGGGGAATAGAGTTAATATTTTTAACTATGCCGTTACCTTTAGCGAAAATAGGTGGAATAATAATTTCGTATTTTATCCCAGTAATATACTTTTACTATGACTATAAAAAGCTAAAAAGAGTGAGCCTTAGAAGAAACGTAATAAGAAAACAGTTTTGATAATAAATAATACTGCCACATAAAATACCATCCTAATCATGGTCTTATCGGCTGTTTTTGAGAAGACGACAGGAGAGGCGGGTAGGGGATGGAGCATTGAGGAGAGTAGTGGCTTAGGTATAGTGATAATTAGGTATAAGTTTGAGTCCCTATGATAGTTAGCTACCGAAAATCAACTTATATGGTATTATATAAAAGCATAATGGTAAGATATCAACTTATATTATTCGAGATCGAGTAAGGAAAACAAATTATAAATAATATTTTTTCACAATTAATCTCATTAATATAAATTTAAGTTACTCGATACTTTTTAATTTTTACATTAGTATTTGGTAACTATCTTAGTCTGAAGAGTTGTTTCGTTATTATATGATTATATGTTCTATTACCCACCCAATAATGGTTGTTCTAAGGGGTGGCTTTATTTTCCCGCACACATCCAAGGCCTGGAGCATTTAGGTGCCCAAAATATGACGAAAGTTGGGAGGCGATCTTACTAAAGACTTTATTTGTCTACCCACCAATGAGGTTGATAGTATGTATGGTTTTTTTTATAAAGCAAATAAATATATGATAATATCACTTTTATTATTTTATTCACATGCGTTTGGAAGTTCTAATTCGATAATGCAGATAACAGCTGACCTTCCTCCATTTACAGTAGAAGATAGTAAGGAACAACGTGGTTTTTTATACGAAATAGTAGGTTTGATGCACCAGCATGCAAATCTTCCCTATAAACCAAGATTTTCACCCTGGCCAAGAGCTCAAAAGACAGCAAGAGAAAAAAATAATTATTTAATTTTTGGGCTAACTCGTACTAAAAACAGAGAACCTAACTATTTATGGATTGTGAATCTTTTGTCTATAGAAGTCAGCTTTGTCATGATAACAGGTTCTCCTCCTAAGACGCTTGTAGAAGCAAAGCGACTTTCTATCAGTGTGGCTAGAGAAACCCCTTGGAGTCGTTTCTTGAATAAGAACAATTTTAAAAGAATACAGTTAGTTACCAAAGAAATTCAAAATGCTAGGATGTTAATTTATAACCGTGTTGACGCATGGTATGTTCCAACCGTAAGAGCATTTTATTTACTTAAAAAAGAAGATATTACAACAATACTGTAGACAGTTTTTGGTCTTAAAATGGTAGGATTGAACCAAAGATAGAAACTGCGAGAATGCGGTTGTCAAAGTCGAATTGTCACAGGAATCTATCTTTGGAAAGCATAGTAAAAACGGTTTTACGCTCAATGTCCAATATTAATAAACCTCAACGGACATTTATCGCCGCTTTATTGACGACGCTAGTGGTATTTCAAGGTAAAGCGACCTATAGAAACATGAGTCGTTATAGCCAAATGAATGAAAAGCGTTTTAGCCGCTGGTATAAGCGTCAGTTTGATTTTACCCAGTTTAATAGGGGTGCATTAACTCTTACTCTCCCTGATAATGAACGTATAGCTGCTATCGATGCTAGCTTTATTAGTAAGTCAGGAAAGAAGACTGAGGGCTTAGGCTACTTTTATAATGGTTCAACGAGTCAATCCCAGCAGGGCTTAGAAGCTTCACTTCTCGCGTTGGTTGATCTTAAATTGAATACAGCTTTTACTTACGATGTGCGTCAAACCATCGATCAACAAAATAAAACACGTGTTGAAGTCTATGCAGAACAAGTAGTGGAGTTGGCTCCCCAGCTTCTAGAACAAGGCATTCAGTATTTAGTCGCCGATGCTTACTATAGTAAAGAAAAATTTATCACTCCTGTGGTTAAAGCGAAATTAAAACTTGTTGGCAAACTCAGAATTGACGCTGATTTACAGTGGTTTTATGAAGGTGCATACAGCGGGTTTGGACGTCCCAAAAAATATGATGGAAAGGTTTATTTTGAACAAGAACTGCATCGTTTTGATCAAGAGGGCTGCTTACAAGATGGCGTAGAAGTCTACACAAAAAAGGTTTATTCAAAGAAATTCAAGCGGGCTATTAAAGTCGTGATGTTGAGGCAAGTCCAAGATACTCAAGCCAGTAGAGTATTACTTTATTCGACTGATACAGAACTGGATGCAATGACAATCATTAACTATTATAAAGCACGCTTTCAAATTGAATTTCTATTCCGAGATGCTAAGCAGCACACAGGATTAACCCATTGTCAATCACGTAAAAAAGAAGCCATCCATACACATTTAAATGCTTCATTGTCAGCACTAAATTTATTGAAACTAGAAGATCAGCAGTTAAAAGGAAACAATAATGAAACGGTTATTTCAATTGCCTCCTGGAAACGTAAAAAATTTAATCAACATTTAATGAAAAAACTTTTTGATGAGTTAGGTCTGAGCATAAGTACACAAAAAGTCGCTCAGGTATATGAACGGATGAGCGACTATGGGGCTATTGCTGCTTAAAAGTGTCTACAGTATTGTTACAAGACAACCATCATATAGTATTTCGTTCCAAAATGAGGATTTATACCTTGCAGGTAGTTTAAAGCTTTCTAATGAAATCGTAGAGAAGCTTAGAAATGCTTTTGATACAGTAAAGAAAAACGGGTCATACGAAAAAATCTATAAAAAATATTTTATTTAGATTAAAATAATTAATAAAGGGTAGTGGGCTAGAAGGAGGGTTCGGTCGGATTGTTCTGGCTGTTCCACTCCCCCGAAACCCCAAGAGGTATGGCCATGATTCACACTATGTTCAGTAGTTCATAAACACTAGTTCTAATTAACTCTCTTTAGCATATAATTTAACATAAGATAGTTTATGCGAAACTTACCTGTAAGTGTTTACAGGTTATAATTGGTCTTTGATTCATTGTCTGATCCTTGGTTTGATAATACCTTTCACACACCTTGCACCAGGCCATAACTGGGACAAGGCATCTGCTGGGAGTGCTGAGCCTCCTGGCTTTTACCTGGTTTGCCCAAAGTCCCGCTTTTTAATTTTGGCCATTCTGCCATCAGGATGATGAAAGACTAATCCTTCAATATTTTGATGTTGTAACCACGCTTTTAACTCGTTAAAGGTGCGAGGGGCATCGGCATACTGTTCTGCATCAGAATGCTTGAACAATACATGACGTTCAAAGCCTTCAGGGTTTCCCTGTATTTTGGGTCCCAACAGCTCATAGGTACCGTCAGGCATGCCTTCTTTAAAAGCCTCTTGATACCATTTATTCTCATTTACAGCGAAATCGACAGGAACCCAACCAACCGTTTTACCGGTCACCTCATCGTAGTCGGCTAGTACAAAATTATCGGGCTTGGGTTTGCCTTTTTTGACCTCTCGCCGTTTATATAATTTGCCACTTTCTATTAAACAGCAGGTGCCGTCGTATTTTCGTGTTGCAACCCCTTCGCCAGCAAAAACCCAGTCGCACTCAGGGTGGGCTTCCTGTATTACTTCGCTCATGTTATCAGGGTTTCTTTTAAATATTGTGGGTGTTTTTTTCATATCGGTCACTTAGTGATTAATGTTCCATTGGAAGTCATGTTGAGATTAATTGGCATACACTCAAGCTCGCTAAAATCAGCTAAAAAATTGCTATTAGCCGGATTCAGCAGTTGTTTCATTACATTGAGCTACCCACTCATAAGCCAGTGATAATATACAAATCTCAATAACCCCAACGATTAGCCAAATAAGATCGTAAACAAAGTTCAAATAATAAGGTAGAAATGGTAGATAGCTTATTATTTGACTTGTCAAAATCGGCAGCAAACCAATTAACACAAATAACCGTAATTGATGGTTAGATGATATACTCCATGCCCATCGCAACGACTTTTGCTGGTCTGTCGCCGTTGCAGGCAGAATCAGGCTCCATCTAGAAATACAATAAGTAGCCGGTAGCATCAAGATAGCCATTATGGAGCTGAACGATAAATGATTTTCCGGTAACAACGTAAATAAATTGTAGCTAATTGCCGCCGCAGCGCTATATATCACTGAAAACCCAAAAAATATTAATAAGAACCTGGTTTCTCTTTTGGTCCATCTTAAAACGGGCGTTGATTTAATCGCCTCATCGCTGAGCAGGAAAACTCGATGACAGCCAATGGTACTCAACACAAATGCCAGGTAGTAAACTATATAAATAAAAAAATACAGTATAAAACTAATTTCCGGAGGGTGAGGGATCAAATAATCCATTAAAATCATTAAAAAAATAAATGGAATCCCTAACCGCAATAAAGCCGTTATATTCTGAAAGGGAGTTTTTAATCCTTTTAAAAAAATTTCTTTTAAAGGCAGGGGTTTATTTACTTCAGTCAATTGTCTTCAACCATAATAAGCAGATTTTAAGAGGGTGAATAATATACATGTTGACCCAATGAGTAAATCAGACTGATCACTGCGCGATCAATATCAACTAGATTTGACACCAATTAGATACCTGTATACTGTTTATATATACAGTATTTTGTCGGTTGTTGAATTAGCATGTATGCGCTCACGGATATGAACTGCTTTTATGTAAGCTGCGAGCGGCTTTTCAGGCCAGATCTGGCAGGCAAACCCGTGGTAGTGCTCAGTAATAATGATGGGTGTTGCGTCGCTCGATCCCCAGAAGCCAAAGCCCTAGGGATCAAGATGGGTGAGCCTGTGTTTAAACTGCAAGGTTTGATCAAACGTCATGGCATACGGTGTTCTCATCAAACTATGCGTCATATGCCAATATCTCCAATCGGGTAATGGCTGTCCTTGAGCAGCTATGCCCTACGGTTGAGGTTTATTCCATTGATGAAGCATTCCTTGACCTAACAGATATGGCTTGTGAGGCGTCCTTAAAAGGCTATGGGTTTAAGGTGAAACAAGCCATTGCCCAATACTGTGGTATACCCGCGTGTGTTGGAATTGCTCCAACTAAAACCCTAGCAAAGTTAGCCAATCATGCGGCTAAGCAGTATCCAAAGACAGGTGGTGTGATTGATGTCTGCTCAAAAAAGGTTCAAACCCGCTTACTACAGTGTATGCCAGTTGATGAAGTCTGGGGGGTTGGTCGACGCTTAAATCAAAAGCTACGAGCAATGGGGATTAATACAGCCCATGACCTGGCAAACTATCCTGAAAAGCTACTTCGACAGCATTTCGGCGTGATGTTAGAACGTACAGCCAGAGAATTAAACGGCGAGTCTTGTATCGCGTTAGAAGAGCACCCTCCAGCAAAGCAACAAATTGTGTGTAGTCGATCATTTTCCAAACGGGTACACAAGTTGGAAGAGTTAGCCGAATCTATCAGTTGTTATATGACCCGAGCGGCGGAAAAACTCAGGCAACAACAATCCAGAGCCCAGTTAATCAACGTGTTTATTCGGACCAGCCCTTTTGCTGATACTCCACAATACAGTTGCGGTGCTTCCCTGCCCTTACCCCACCCTACGAGTGATACCCGGGTTCTGGTCAAAGCGGCTAAAATGGGGCTAGAAGCAATTTATCAACCAGGGTTTGCTTACGCGAAGGCTGGAGTTATGCTCTCTGATATCAGTGTGTCTAGCTTTAATCAAGCAGACCTTTTCACTCCTGAGATTGATACACAAAAATCACAACACTTGATGAAAACAATTGATCAGATCAACCGTCGTTTTCCAAAAGCCTTATTTCTCGCGAGTAATGGTACCCAACGAGGCTGGCAGATGGCCAGACATCACTTGTCTCCAGACTACCTTACCAGCTGGTCTGATCTACCTAAAGCCAGATTATAACAGCCGTTATACTTCACTATATGACCAAGGAAGGAGTGAAATAAATAATGTGCGGGCAATTTGGGTTGGCAGATAGTTTTAACTGGGGCAAGTTTACAAAGCGACTGAATTTACAGGATATTAACAACCCAGCATCGATAAACCTACGGTATAAAGAAGCATTCGTACCTACCAACACTGTATCCATTATTACTCACCAGGACGGTTATAAAGTAAACGAAGCCATTTGGTGGTTATTGTTAGAAGAGGCTGAAACCCACTTTAAAGCAAATGCAAAATATGCAACATTCAACTCAAAATCTAGCAGGCTAATTACAAGCCCTGTCACTAAAAAAGCATTTAAGCAAAGTCGCTGTATAATCCCAGCTACTCACTTTGTTGAAGGTGATGGACCACAGGACAAACGCTATTATCATTTACTCAAATCTGCTAGCGGTATGATTGCGTTCGGGGGGCTATACCGTGAATGGACACACTCTAAGACAGGTGAACACTGCTATTCAGCTTCAATCATCACTTTGCCAGGACACCCAAAACTTAAGAGTATTCATAAAAACTCACTGCCGTTAATGTTACCTCTCGACCAGCCTGAAATAGCACATGATTGGTTAAACCCAACAATACAAGACCCACAGTATTTTGAATCACTTCTACAGCCAAGGTTGCATGAGTCATTACAGGCCCAGCCAATAGAAAGGACTGGTCATCCCACACCTAATGGTGACCAGTTTAGTATTAAAGCTGACGGGTAGTCGAATAATTGATTTAATAAGCCTATGGTGTAGGTAAGGTTTGAAAAAATTCCCTTACCACAACTCGATAAAAGAACCCTCAACTTATTAATGCTTTGAGTAGTCTGCATGGGCCATAGAGCTAACTATTTTCTTGTTGAAGAAAATAAAACATCCATATTTTATCATCATTGGGGAGCAAAATCGTTGCCAGAGGACTTCTTCTGGGGTTTTGATGCCAGTCTTAGCTATTTAGCAACGTTAGAGTCAGGGGAAGAAAAGTTGCTTGATGATGTATGGTGTGAAGGAGCAATTTGCATTAAGCCTGATAGCCGAGAGCTGATACTATTTGGTGGTGAGGATCTTTATTATGATAAATCATTGCGCAATGTCTTTTTATCAATGATGTCTATCTCCTGGGCTGAGTGGCGTATTAAATGGGCAAAAAAAGGAATTATAGATGTTATTCAGCTATCCTCAATTTCTCCAGAAAGCGTCACCTCAAATAGTAATACAGATGAAGACAGTGATGACCTGACACAACCTGAAGCTGATACTTTTGATGGTGAGTGGCATGAGTGTTTAGTTTTAATTCGCTCAGAGAAAGACTTGATCACAACCTCAAAAGACTCTGCTCAAGGTGTTTTATCAATAGGGCCAGGCTTGTTGGATCAGCTATCAGAGATACTTCCTAGAAGTATCATTCGAGAGGGGGACGATGATTTTCCTGTCTCACAGTTATTTATAGACACAACCTGCAAGACAATTCATATTTGGGAAGAATATGAAGAACTGCCTGATAGAACAGACTTACTAAGTAAACTATGGACAGGCTGGCAGGTTCACTCACATCCTGGTGGGTTCTATGAGTTTTGTCAGGTGGCTGGAATCCACTATTTTGAGCATAGTCGTACCAGAGAAGAATATATAAAGGAGATCCGCCACCTATTGCTCCAAGATTCAAGCTTTGATCCTGAAGAAGTATTGCAAACAATAGTAAAGCATGTTCATGATGAAGAAAATTTCATTGAAAAGCTCAAATCAAAGGTAGTGAATATTTTTATTAAAAAGGAACCTAAAATACAGGTTCATCCTAGTTTCCTACAAAAAGACAAACCCCATCTTGAGAAAAAAGGAAAAATGGAGCTATTTTCCGCAGTAATTGACAAGTTTATGAGTGATATACCTGATTTAGAAATTGTGCTGAGCGCTGATGAAGACTGGTTTAAAAATGGGTTACCTGAATTGATACAGTCCTCTAAATAAAACTTCAATGATCAAAAATCGATCGACTATACAAAGATGAAGTACTAACAATCCTATGAATAATATTGAGCTAAAGCAACAAATTTTAAGCGTAGTAAATATGGCTATGCAACAAAGTTTTAATCGAGCATTAAGTGCCTTAGAAGATGCAAAAGCAATCGATACTAAAAAAATGCGAGAGCATTATAGTGGTTTTGGTTCCAAATACTATGATCTTGTTACCGAGCAAATGAAGTTAACAGAACAACAATTGGAACCTATTATCGATGCAATTATTCAGTCGAGCCAAGGTAATCGTTAGTTCTTATATCACTCTAGTTTCACCACAACATATTCATGATAGATTCTCTAAAAACAGGTTAATTTTTGATTAAGGATCAACCTGTTTTCTTGCGAAAAAACAGCTACTGTTGACCTCAATACGCACAAAATAAATAGAAATTTAAGTTCATTCTATTATAATAGAAAAAGTTGTTCGTTTTATTAGTTACTGAGTAGGCACACGGAAGCAATGATTACTAAAGTATTAAGGAATTTTTTTCTAGGTATTCTAGCTACGGTTTTGATTGGTAGTCTTAGTTACTATATACGTTTGAAAATGATCGAGAAATCAGCAGAACACTTTATAACCAAAAGTCAAGAATATTCAAAACAAGTACTTGAACAACAAAGATCAAACCTACAGGCAAAACAACGACAAGCAGAACATGACTATAAGAAAGCTCAGGAAGAGCATGCTTTTAATGAGGCCTTTTATGCGTGGTATACTGAACCAGATGGCTGTGACAACTGGAAGTCTGACAGTCATATGGTTGAGTGTGTTAACCACAAAATAAATGCTAAAAATACATTTAAATCGATTTATCAAAACAATTAAGTTATTTAGTTAGGGACGCTAATGAAAAGGACACTCTTTTATTTTCTCTTAGTTTCAATGAGCAACTATACTGCTGCTGATACGCTAAGTGATCAACAAATTAAATCACAAATAATTCAACAATCTATTCAATCATACCCTGGGAATTGCCCTTGTCCTTATAATCGAGCCAGTAATGGAAGTCGCTGTGGAAAACGTAGTGCATGGAGTAGAGCGGGAGGTTATTCCCCCTACTGTTACCCTTCAGATGTCTCAAATGAAATGGTCAAGCAATATAAAGCCAAGCAAACATCCTCAACTAATAACAAATATTGATCACTTAATTAATATGACTAGCCTCACTATTAAAGCAAATCGTAGCACTAGACATTAATCAATCAGTTACCTTAAAGCCATTCTGCTAAGGGTTTACTATTTCTGCCCTTGCGCTTTTAACCCTCCCCTTTTAATGTACAGCTTCTGTTTCAAAGTTGACCATTGAAGGTGTAATCATGGATGTAGGTAGTAGTAGCCGGTTTACCTTTAGTATCAAAGGGGTTGAGGATACACTTCGGGTGGTTCGGTTTGATGGACAAGAAGGCATTTCCCGCCCTTATGTGTTTACAATTGATACGGTTTGTGAAAATTTTGACCTGGATCTTGATGTGATTTTGCAGCAACCCTCGCAATTAGTGATTCATGATCCTGACGAGCCTCGATACATCAACGGTATTATTCACGCCAACCAGATCAGTGATCCTATAGGTCGCTTCTGTCGTTATCGATTTGAACTGACACCTAAAGTGTCCTTGCTGCACTACCGGGTTAATTTAAAGATTTTCCAAAATCTCACCGCTGATGCCATTATCCGGCAAGTGTTGCTGAATGCAGGTCTAACCACCGACGACTTTACGTTTCAAATTACTGGCGTATTACCCACCCGCGTGTATTGCACTCAATATCAAGAGTCCGATTTAGACTTTATTCATCGGCTGATGGCTGAAGATGGCCTGCACTACTTTATTAAGCAAACTAACAATAACTGTGTCATGGTGATCAGTGATAGCCACTACAGTTTTAAGCCTGTCCCCGTTACCCCAGAGCTGGAATATAAATACCAGGCCGGTATGGAAACCACCCATTACTTTATCAGACAGTTTTATGTAACAGCAGAAGCCCAACCCAATACTGTCGTGTTTCGTGATTACAATTTCGAGCACCCACGCCAGAACTTGGAAGTTAAAGAATCTGCCAGTGATGATAAATCTGGGTTAAACGGCTTGGAGGTTTATCAACATAATGTGTCGTATCAAAACCCAACCGCCGGTAAACAAAAAGCTGCAAACCTCATTAAAGCCTACAAGTCCGTTAAATTAACCGGGGATGGTTTCAGTAACAGCCCTCATATATCAGCCGGACACTTTTTCCAATTACAAAACTACGATGACAGCCGTTATGAACACTATTGGTTACTTACTGGGGTAATTCATGATGGTATTCAAACCCAGGTACTGGAAGAACACGACACCGGTAGAGGCAGCAGCTACAGCAACCGCATCATTGCTACTCCACGAGATCATCAGTTTAAAACCCTACCGTTAGCCCCTAAACCCAAAATTCGGGGTAGCCAAACAGCGTTTGTGACTGGTCCCAAAGGGGAAGAAATCTACTGCGATAAATACGGCAGAATCAAAGTTCAATTCCACTGGGACCGGGATGGACAATACAATGAAAACAGCTCCTGTTGGGTACGGGTCAAACAAAACTGGGCGGGTAAACAATGGGGGGATTTACAAGTCCCTCGGATCGGCACTGAAGTGTTAGTGAAATTTATTAACGGCGACCCTGACCAACCGATTGTGATGGGCTGTTTATATAATGGTCGGGATAAGCCACCTTATAAATTACCGGATCATAAAACTCGCACCACCTTTAAAACCAACAGTACACCTGGTGGTGAAGGCTTTAACGAAATTCGTTTTGAGGATAAAAAAGGCAGTGAACAAGTTTTTATTCATGCCGAAAAAGACCTGGAAGTTCGGATTAAAAACGACAAACGGGAAACCATCGGCAACGAACGTCATTTAGTGGTGGGCAACAATAGC
This sequence comes from Spartinivicinus marinus, assembly GCF_026309355.1. NCBI lineage: Bacteria > Pseudomonadati > Pseudomonadota > Gammaproteobacteria > Oceanospirillales > Zooshikellaceae > Spartinivicinus > Spartinivicinus marinus. Next base: position 56,227 of record NZ_JAPJZK010000003.1, on the reverse strand, counting down.
TATGAGCACACTAAAGGCAACCACCACCAACAAATTGATGGCAACCAATACATCAGTATCGACCGGGATAGTCATACAACAATAGGCGACAGTTTACACGGCAAAACCGGCCGTCAGTACATGATCCAGGCCGGTAATGAAATTCATATAAAAGCCGGTGATAAAGTCGTCATTGATGCAGGGGTGGAACTCACCTTAAAAGGCGGTGGTAGCTTTGCCAAACTAGACCCATCAGGTGTCGCCTTTCAAGGCGCAACCCTTAAAATTAACGAAGGTGGTAGCGCTGGTTCGGGTAGTGGGGTGAGTGTTAAAGAGCCTTCTCAGGCCGCAGAATCTGATAAAAATCAACCTGGACAACCATTTGAACCTATTCCACCACAAGCAGCCAAAGCACCTGTTCCACTTGGTTGGCAGTTAGATAGTTTAAAACTGGCTGCTCAAAGTAAAACCCCATTAGTTCAGCAGTGCCAGAAACAACCTAATGGCTCATGCCCACGGGCAGACTGCCCCTGTGAAAGGAGTCAAGCATGATTAATACCATTGAAAATAATCAGCTCATATCAAAGCTACCTGCGGAACAAACTTCTGTATTAGTGGATGGCGCAGTTACAGGCAGTCAAACGATTATTGATACGTTATTTGATTATGCTGAGCAACCTGAATACCTCAAGCTATATCAGGGAACAGAATATCATTCATTGCAAGAGATTAGCCCGGTATTGGTAAAAACCAATCAAGATGACCCTTATTTTTTTCATCTAACCCAAGAATTAGTTGGAAAAATCGCTTTTATTATTATCACCAGTGAAGTTGATAGCCACCGTTTAATACATCATTTACAGCAATTAATCAGCGTTAAAGCAAGCCACATGGGCTCCTGTTATTTCCGTTATTATGAACCACACTGCTTGAAGTTTTTAGTACCCACCCTAACACCACAACAAGTCGATTGCTTGCTAGGACCGACAGTCAGCTGGTATTGGCCTTGTTTACAAGCAGGGCAGCTGCATCATTGGGAGTCTATTGACCATAAGCCATTACTCAATTTAACGGAACAAATGCCTTCTTTTGAATTGAGTGACAATCAGTTGGCTGCTTTTTCACAAGCTATGCGTTGGGTATTTATCGATGATCAGTTGGCAAGCCATCAACAAACGCCCCTTTTAAAAGCACTGGCTCCCGACTTTCAATACCAAATTGTAGACAGCTTTATTAATCAATTTGACCAAAAAGGACTTTGTACGCCAGTCCATTTGATGGCAGCACTAAAAGCCTGCTACAGCCTTAAACCAACACAGTTGGAGCTATTTTTCGCTAGTCTGGCTAAACATCATGGTCATAGTGAATTAGAGCTGGTTAAGCTTGTTGAGCAGACAATAAATCAACTGAAACAAGCAGCAGTTGCCTTATAGGTAGGGATGAAGTCGTTATGAGTGGTATTAAACGGATAGACCAGTGCGTTATCAGTCACCCATGCAGTCAAAAAAAGCTTTATGTACAAACATTGGGTATAGAAGATACTCCACAACATCAATATGCGATCATCCAAGGCGAGCAAGAAGTAGTCACTCTTTCTAAGCTAGAACGCTTGCCTGAGCAACAGTCAGCAGGGATGACTATACCTCAAAGTGACGTTTATGAAACTGACGTGCCTGCTCCAGGTGATACCAGTAAACATCAGCTGGCTATTAAAATACCGACAGAAACAGTCAGTCCTATTTATTTACCCTTACTAGACGAGGGAGAAGTACAACCAACGCCGTATACTAAACCACTACAACATAATGTCATGGCATTGTTGCTACCCATGCTGTATATGGATCGTCAAAAACAACACATTGGTCCAGTGCGCAGTGGTTATATTTATATTTTTAAACAAGGAAAGTTATGGCGTGAAGTACTAATTGATGAGAAAAAAGACAAAGCGCCTGAATTTAAAGATGTCAATGTAAAGGAATATCGACAAAAAGCCACAGGTGGTCAGCCAGCTGATCTACGTCAAGCAACGGGTATTTCACTAAAAAACTTACATGTCCCCTTTAAATTACAAAATGGTGTTAGCCTGCGTACAGCGGGATATGCAATAGCTTTTTCTGAAAATCAGTGGAGCTGGCCCTATATTCAGTGGCTAGAAGCATCTGCTAGTCGAGTCGACAAACGTTGCCAATCGCTTAAGTCTCTGATGGATTTACTAACGGGTGTTTCACCTGTTGTATCAGGCAGTAATGCACGGCCTATCAAAGAATTACCAGAATGCCGTAGCCGGAGTTTTGCTATTGAGTTAGCTGTATCCGAGCCCTGGAAAGTCATTCATGATGTCAGTGGAGACTACTTTAACCAGCTATTGCAAAAAGCGCGAACAGAACGTAATGCCATTGATGCTGAAAGTGATGAACCTTATCAAGCCTTAACCAAAGACAGTCGGCTTGATTTCTTACACCCCGATTTACGACTTAATACCCTGCATGAAAAGTGGAATCATGCCAGAACTACCCCAATAAAACCCGAACTGGCTAACTGGGAAATGTCTTTATCCGCTTCAGGGGATATTTTAAAACCTTATCGGGACAAACAGTGGTTCTGCTTGGTGTTGTCAGATCCTTTAGGAATAGCGCGCCATGCAAGAAAACAGTTACAGGATAGCATCATGCTCCTGCAAACACTTAATGAAGTCATTCGCTATCACCCTTATGCACCCTGTGCTGATATTGTTTATTTGAATTTACTCAACCAAGCACTACAGGATGGCTCACCAAACCCACTTTATAGTGGAGGCTGGTTTGATACAGCGCTCGACTTATCAGATAGTGGACGGCTATACCGCACGATCAAAGAAGAAGAGCGCAAGATGGCAAGAGAAAATGTTGCTATTTTGCAAGAAGAGCTACTAGCCCTGCTTGAAGATCAGTCTAATGGCAATTTAACCGAAACATTGCGTGATTTATTTACACTTGAGGGTGCCAATTACATCTGTGGCTATATCCATGCAGCAGGAATAGTCGACAGTTTGTATACCAACTTGATGTTGGTAGACTCCCGTGTATTAGCAAAAGATTTACCGGCAGTTAAATGGCAGAAGCCAGCTATTGTGGATCAAATTGTTTCAGGTGAACATCCGCTAGGGAAAATGATGCTTCCCTATAGCCCCAGTGATACTAATGACGGCAGTGGCCAATGCCGGTTAGCAGACTTAAAAATGCTTGCTGAAATGCAACCGGGAGAAATACACGACTCTCACATTATTGAGCTTGAAGCATATAAATCCATCCAACTCTATTTAAAAGGCCAGGAAGAAGCCTCGGGTATGACTAATGCACGACGCCTGTCTAATACATTAGACCCTATAATATCAGGGATAACCATGGTGTGGTTGCAATATATCCAAGGACAGTTAAAAAATACGGGTCTGATATCAACTAAACACCTATTCACTCCTTTTGAAGACTTTGTTAAGCATGTAATCCCTTTTGTGACTGAAGTTAAATTGCGTCTTAAAAATAATAAAAATACTTACTTTGTTGTGGTCGATATACTAGAAGAACAGTCTAATTATAATTTGCCACGTATAAGTAATACTCACCATCAGCTGGAAGTTATTCATGAGAACCAACTATTGGCTGCCTCTGATGAAGCTCGTTATGCTGGCTCTGTTAAAAATCCCCAACGCTCATCGAACAATGAACTTTTAAAATTAGCGCATAAAAACCCTAAAGAGTTGACGCGACTGAGTAATAAGCAACGTATGGCGCGTATTTCGGATTATTTATTAAATGATGCCAGGGCTTTGCCTTCAATTTTAGTAGCCTTTGATTTTTGGAACTTATCTGAAGAGCTCCACAAAAATTATGGAGATAAAGTTAATCGACAAGAGTTGGGGAAAATTAGTGCTGGCCTTGATTTAATGGTAACAAGTTTAGCATTACTAACAAAGTTGGATAACTTAAAACACTCTCGATATTCATATTATGCTAACTATCAATCAAAGGTAATTAAAGGGTTCAGGACTCGATGGTTTGGTCCCCAAGCGGGTGGTATTAGTAATTTATCTTTGTTTGGCTGGTTTGCTGCACAGGTTACCATTGCAACGGTGATATGGGATGCTGTTGATAGTATTAAAGAGGGTGATTATGACTCGGGGTATGCCCAAATTGGAGTTGCAAGTGGCTTGTTTATCGTATCCCACCCTAACGTGATCGCAAGATATATTGTAGTGCCTGCTGCATCCAAGGTACTTGGGATAAGTGTTGTGGCTTCAACTCCTCTGTCAGTTGGGATAGTAGTTGCTGGCTTGGGGTTAGCTATTGTGTCTCAAGTAATAGCCAGTCAAACTGAAGACGACTCTTTAACAAAATGGCTTAGAAACGGCCCTTTTGGGAGTGAACGTAATTTACAGGATCCAGTCCTTTTCCATGAAATAAAGGCTTATAAAAGCCTGCTTGAATCTGTCATGCCCGTTAAGATATTACTGGTAAAACACTTTTTTGAAACTGATGTGCCTGCAGATATTTTAAATCAAATTAAAAAGCTAACAGGTAAAAACTCACCAAATATAATATTGGAACTTACCACTCCAGCCTTTGATATGGCGGTTGATAAACCCCAGTTTAGCCTAGATGTCAGTGAGGTCTGGACTAAATCATCCATTGATTACCACTCGAATCCAAGAGAAGTACAAAGAGCGACAGCAAAGCCACAATATTTGGGGTTTGCCTATAGCCAACAAACACTTCGCTGTTATGTATTTTACTATTCACCACGATTAGGGCAAAACGGTACCACAAAAATGCAACAACCAACTATCAGTACTACCAGTATAACTGTTGAACAACTCGCATTGGTAGTACATGGTGGAGAATTAAAGTGCAACTTACAGGTGTATAACCGTAAATTAAAAAAATACGAAGTACATTCCGTTACCCTACCATTTGATAATAAACAACAAATAGTGCTTGATTATGATCGGGAAGTTTTTTAATAAATTATGCTAAATAATTCGTATTATTCTGAAACAGCTTACCGTGGTCATCGAATCCCTCGGCAAAGACCCTATAGTAAAAAAAATGGCATATTGTATAAAATGCAAGATATGCATACAAAAATGGCCTTACGCTTACCCTGGGGAAACTATGCTAATATCGATAGCGCCCAAATTATTGATAGTGGCTTCGAAATAGCCAATGACCCAGAGCGAAAAAATCCTGAATCTTTCGCTAAGAAAGTTAGTTGGAATCATGAATGTTTAAAAATAGATAATAGTCACTGGCTACTTGAAGGATTAGCGTTTCTGACAGCTGTATTTGGGTCAAGATTTGTTATTGGTATTACGCTTATAGTAGTTTTTTTGGTTGGTGTAGAAACATACATAACTAAAGATAGAATCAGTGACTTCATTATAACTATACTATTTTGTTTGCTACTTATTCACTTAATATCTCATTATGTAATGCCTATATTTTTAGAAAAAATAGAACAATTTTTTGTAGTTGATCGAGGGTGTGGACTTTTTAGAAAAACTGGTATGGTTCGCAAGCATGTCACTGGTAAACAGTATTTCGAGGCGCCTTTTACTGAGTTTGATGCAACTTTAATCAACATGCCGGATATTAATGGCCTGCCCCGCTATCAGCTTACCTTAGTCCACCGTTACCAACCCATTTCCTTTAATGTGCCCATTGGTTTAGAAGGAGTATTGGATGGCCGTTTCCGGTTGGCTGACTGGGATACCTTACAACGTTTTATGGATATTTCTCTGCCGTTACCTGATATCCCACAGTTGGAACCTTTCAGAGCTTTAGACCCAGTAACAGCTGAATATGACAAAGCAGGTAAACGAGGCCGACCAGACGACTATTGGGCTAACTTAAGCCATGATGACTGGTTTAAAAATCACGAACCTGAGTTACGAAAGGCCATTACCAGTTTTTATTGGCAAGGTCTAAAAGACTATATGGCTGGCAAAGTACCTGGCCGAGAAGAAGAAGACCAAATTGCCAGAAGTCGTTGGTGCTCGATGAAATGGAAAGGGTAAGGTTCTAAAAATGTGCCTGGGAAAAAGGAACTGGAAAAACTATAGCTACATCACTCTTCAGCATTAATAGTAAAGAGGCCTATTAGCCCCAACTGAAATGTTCCATATTCTAGGTAAATATTAACAATATGCCGAGGATATGGAACATCATAAAAGTTCTCTAAACCTCAGCTCAGGAGTGGCTAGGATTCGTGCAGAGGATAAAACAGTATATCTGCTATCCTTCTAAAGCAGTTTCTACAACCTTCTTTCCATCATCATTGACAAAAACCACACGTTGACGTGGATCATCTGCATAAGGTCCAGATTCAATAAAGTTGGCATTAGATTGCTTTCGGATAGTGTGCCCATTATAAAGTGGCTCAACGATATCCGCATACTCATGATGAGAGATATTGAGCTTTTGCTTTAGGTCAACTGATCTTAATGGGCCTTCCTTACTTAGTGTTAATAGTACAATTAACTGGTTAATAGTCAGGCTTGAGTCAATTTCTCGGAAAACTTGCAATGCATTTATCAATGATGCTGCTTTTACTTCTGACATTTATCATGACTTCCAAAGTTAACAACTGTTGTATACTGGCTGATTTAGTTAACAAATGCAATTAATAAAGGCGTGGACAGCATTGTTATACACCTCAGAAGTTCCGCTATCAGAAAACAGTACTTATGGTTGTTCAACATAAAAGAGTAGGGAGTCTACCCATACTCTTAAGCGTGATATGCTTAGGATAATGCTAAATAGAGCTGGTTGGGTACTTCTACTCACCCTGGCCCCCTAAACATAAGACAATATTTGAAAAATTCTGTGCATTAGCAGGTTAAGTGTGTCTTGAAAGCAGGCACTTTTGAATCTGAAAAAAGTTTGCGACACAACCACCGAAATTAACTATCCATATCCTTTAGGTTTTGCCCCGTTCAACTTGCAATTGAAGGGGCTATTTTACATTGTACGCCTACTCTCAAAAATTGAGGAGACTATTTATTAACTGCTGCTTGCCCTCCAGTTTGAACAGTTAAGCTCCATAGCATGTCCAACAGTAACAGTGTTTAATAGGAAAGTATCAAAGAAATTTAGGGCATCTGGAGCAATAATCTGGAGCTGAGACCTTAAGTGATCAACATCTCCGGTATAAGAACAGTTGGGATCTGGAAGATCCTGACCATCTCTAAGCGCATTTCTCATCCTGACTATATTATGTAGGTCATTCAATGACTGACTATTGGAGCTGACATCCATATCGTTTACTGGGTTATGAAAACGCATGGCAGAAATGACTTCCTCTAATGTGTTGTGAATTTCTGATGCCAGACACCCTGCTTCAAATTGTCTGGACACAAATTGGAAATGCCGTCCCGCTGTATCGCCATAGAGCCCAGCCCATTCTTCTACGGTACCGAAGCCACCTAGTGAATCGGCGATCATCAAATGACCTGCTGAGTCTCTGATGACTGTAGCCACATGATACGACCATCCACTTCCAGGGCGTGAACGAGCGCGAAGATACCCTATGACATCAACCCCCTGAATTCTTGCGAGAAAGTCACCGAGAAGACGAGCCCGGGCATAGCAACGGTCTTCAGATATGCCTGTAACAAGTCGAAGACCATTACTGTCTGTCATAAAGAGGGTTGGCCGGGAAACGTGCCAAATCCGCCAAAAGTGCACTTAACTTTATGATATTGCTCGCTTTTCAATAAACGACAGATAACACTTACTTGGTAGCCTTTATAAGACAGTAGCTTAATTTTGAGTCAGTGCTGCTGGTATGTAATGGGCTTCCAACAACCTACTTTGCTTAACCACATTAAAGCACCCCATAGTGTAATAAAAGTACAGGTATTAACGGGTGATATTGGCTGTATAACCTACGATAACAGTAATTATCGAGGGTTAGCATATGACTGTTGCTTGCCTTATTTCGAATCCAAAATTACGTAATATTGGATGTTACGTAATACAGTACAGAAAACAGCCTTTCAGGACGAGACCATCAATAAAAACAATTACTTAGATGATATTTTGGCGGATTTGGCACGTTTCCCGGCCAACCCTCATTAATGGAAATAGCAGAAAAAATAAAAAAACTATCTGCTCACCAATGGGGTGGAACTAGAAAATACCAGCAGAAAAACCAAATTAAGCATATTGAAGAAAATAAGTCTTTCAATGAAGGAGAGAATAAACAAAAGGTTGATGAAAATAAGGAAAAAGAGCGACGCTGCCCAAAATGTAATGCCATATGGAAGAAAAAGACACCTACACTTAGTCAGGTTCGAAGTGCTGTGAAAGAGTCTTTACTGGAGCATACCGAGGACGTTAAAAGTATATCGCAAGATTCACAGTTAGGATATTCGGGAAGTGTTGCCACAGGAAAGGTAGGAAATCCTAAGAAAATTCATAAAGGGATGGAGCCAGATATACGCGGTGAGTGTGGTAAAAGGTATGATATAGATGGTTTTTTGATTAGTGAAATTGCTAAGGATATTAGGCCTTACAAAGGTAAGAGATGGGGAAAAAATCACCCTGATTCTAAAGAATTAGAATTATTAGTAAGAAAAACTTTGAGACTTAAGCCTGCTCTTAGGTATATGGAAAAGGGAAAAAAAGGCTTTAGTATAGTTGTTTACCGTCACGAAGATGCTCATAAACCAGTTAGAAAAGGAGGGTTGATCATTGTTAGTTAATAAAAAAGATATCTATTGGGTTAATGCTGATGTAACTATTGATTCGGATTTAGATGTCGTTAGTTTAGCAAAGTTAATTTCTACTATTTTGAATATGCCCCCCTTTATCCTTGATGATTCTGGCGATTGGGAAGGTGATGAAGTCTATGCTTCGTCCTGTTTTGGTTTTGACTTTTTATTATCTGCCGACGATTCTCCATTGAACTCCTTTCATTTATCTTTGGTTACTGATGGTGAGGTTGTCGACTTGGATCAAAATACTATTCAGATAAAGTTTGATAATAACCTTGTTTCGATTCTTAGCCATCATGGCTTGAATGTAAAAGCTAGGTTTGAAGACTAGTTTGGGTGAATAGACTGCGGGAATTTCCCCCATAGCCTCTCACATAAAGGTTCCTCGTCAAGTTCTAAAGAGTAATGGGTGTTTTAATGTACTGGATAATGGCAACGGAGCCTCAAGATGATGATGAGATTATTATTTATAGTACACCTCCCTATATTGAAGCGTACGACCTTAGCTTTGAAGAAGGTGAAAAAATCACTAGCACATACCCTGAAATATCATTAAGTTATGCAAAAGAGCCTGGCGACATATTTACTGATAGCCTTGCTGCTTTTGGCTGTAATGGGCTGGTTTTAAATAATAAAGTTATTCAAGAATTGCATTCCTTAAAAATTAACAACATACAATACTTTGATTTAAGACTTATTGAAACAACGACTAAAGAGGAAAATTCAGGCTATAAAATAGCCAACATTGTTGGTGCTTTTAACTGTCTTGATATAGATAAATGCGTATTTGAAACTACTAGTTCAGGAAGAATTATGTTTATTGAAAAAATGGTCTTTAAAGAGCTAGATGAGAGTAAACTACCAGAAATATTCCGACTAGCTGAGTATTTACCTCTTATAGTTACAAGTGACAGAATAAAGCAAGCTTTTGAAGCTAAAGGGTTTACAGGATTAGTTTTTTGTAAGCCTGAAGAGTTTAGCTCTTAATGTACTGGATAATGGCAACGGAATATACAAGTGAAGATAATCTTGAAATAGATGGATGCCCCCCACTTATTGAGCAATATGACTTGAATTTTGAGGAAGGATTGTTTTGTGCTGCAACACTTCCAATGATTGATATTTTTTATGATATGCAACCAAATGAAATTTTTACAGATAACTTTTTGCGCCTGGCTGCAATGGCCTACTAATCCACAATAGAGTAAAGTCTGTGTTAGATGACTTGGAAGTCAATAACATCCAATATTATCAAACCAGACTAATAAATAAAGACAGTAAAGAAGAAAATGGCTAACTATAAATTAGCTAATATTGTTGGCAGGATAAACTGCTTGGACTATGATAAGTCTGAACTAGTTATGCGCGATGATGGAAGTATCAAATTCATAGATAAGCTTATTTTTCAGTACTTTGATAACAAAGATAGCTTGGAAATATTCAGACTTGCCAAGTTTCTACCAATTGTTATAGTTAGTGATAAAATTAAGAAAAAGTTAGAAAAGCATAAATTTACAGGGATTGTATTTTATAAGCCTGAAGACTACTCTCTGTAACCCATATAAAGTCCGAACTCCAATCAACCGACAGTTAGAAAAGGAAAAAAATTATTGTCAACTAATACTGAGCTTAAAATATATATGATGAGTGGTGATGCAACTATTGAGTCTGACTCTGGAATTGATGAAGTTTTGAAGCTGGTTTCTAGTGCGTTGAAAATTCCTGAGTTTGTTCTTGATAAGTCTGAGGATTGGGAGGGTGCTGATGTGTATGTCTCCTTCTGTTTAGGCTTTAGTATCTATCTTTCTGCTGATGATCCTCCTTTAAATACTTTAAATACTTACCATATTTTAGTTATGACAAGTCAGGATAGCTTTGATTATGATGAGTTTGATGCTGATGATTTAAACTTCGATGGGAATCTTATTGCTATGCTTCGTTATCGTGGAATAGACGCAAAGGTTAGGCCTTTGGATTATGAGTAGCTTATCTTAGATGGCCACAGGTCCCATATACCCCTTGCGCCGCTTCTCCTTAACTAGTTTTTCCTGAACGGCGCGGGCCTCTTCATAACTATCAAATGTATCAATTTGCACCTGGCCTTTAGTACCGATCTTGCCCCACTGCCGAAGTAGCGACCACTTTCCGAACAGGTCTTGCTGTATCAGCAATGTATAGAATTTGTGTGATTTTTCATCACTGTACTTGAGTTGAATCATCCTGATTACCTGTTTAATTACCAGCTGAAAGTAAAGCAGGGCGGGGCTTAGAGGTCAATCAAGGTATCGCGCTACATTAAACAGGTTGAAATATATACAGAGCAAGGAAAGCTCGGTAAGCTAAGGGTGTACGTCAAATTTTTACCCCGCACCTGCCAGTCGGGGTTTATTTTTTTAAAGTAAAGAAAAGCGATTAGTCAAAAATGTCTTCCAAAAAATGAAACTTGACTGGCTCATCGTAGCAGCTGGAAAAACAAGCCATATATTCAGCTAGAGACAAGCCTAATGTGACTGCAAGTAAAGGAGCAACTAGACATTTCATGATTATTTCGCTTTAAGAATAAATACCTATAGCTATTTTTTTTGCTCTTCTAACTGTTTTTCTAGCCTTTCTACTTTTTTGTTTAATTCATTAACTGCAGCAACCAGCGGTACTACTAGCCTGGAATAATTAACGCCTAGCAACGCTTTTTCTTGATCTCGATAGACAGCCAAAGGATAAACGGCTTTGACATCTTGAGCCACAACACCAATTTCATCCTTTAAATTCAAGGTTAAAGTGTTGTAATCAATGTATGGTATTTTATATTGATACGCTTCTATTTTTGCTAGCTTTTTTAACGGTTCTTGCAAAGCAACTAGGTCTGTTTTGATCCTCCTGTCGCTTAGTGCGCATCCACCTAACGAATCAAAAGTTTTGCATTCTACTCCCGTTTGACCTGTTTCATCATCAGAGTCTGAAGAATAAGCGTTAACGTTGAGTAAGGATAGGGAAATGAGAAAACAACTAACAACCTTTTTCATACCAATCATCCAGTCATAATTTAATTTAATTATCAATTTAACATAAATTATTTAAATTGATATAAGTCAGTACTTATTGAGTGTTGTTAATTTATTAAAAGTACGACAGTACATGTATTAATTATTTAAAAATGGTTAATTGAAATTTTTGGCGCCTTTGTGAGTGCATGAGCTGATAGGTATTACATGTAACGCAGCTGCTTTTTGGCTAAATCTCACCCACCTCAAAACTCGTTAACTATTAGGTAAAAGTTAACGAGTTGCAAAATCGCTACAGGCAATACACCACAAAGCCTACAGCCCATTTGGACGACTTTTGACCTTGCACACAAACGAAAAACTGGTGAACTTACATCAACTTTTGATGAAAATACGACGAGTGACTATATAGTGCAAAAAGGTCAAAATACGAACTACCCCCGCCCAGGGTCAGAAATCAAAGTCGAACCCATCCGCGACAAACGCGCCATTACTCGAATAAAAAAATTACTCGAAGATACACCACGAGAGAATTGTATTTTTATTCTTGGAATTAATACGGCATTTCGTGCCAATGAATTATTATCCATTCGTGCTGAGCAAGTGCACATGATCGAACACGGTTCCTATTTAGATGTAAAGCAGAAAAAAAATAATAAATATCGCAAGGTGGTACTTAACCAAGCTGCCACCGGCGCTATACAACAACTACTCGCTAGCCGAGACTATGCGCCAGATGACTTGCTGTTCCAAGGCCAGCGCGGACCTATCACCGTACCCTACGTTAACCGCATGGTTAAAGAGTGGTGTAAGAACGTTGGGCTTAAGGGCAACTACGGCAGCCACACCCTACGCAAAACGTGGGGCTACTGGCAGCGTAAAGGCAATAACGCCCCGGTGCCGGTGTTAATGGAAGCCTTCGGCCATGCGACCCAGAAGCAGACGCTAGACTACTTGGGCATTGAAGAGAAAGAGATTCACGAGCTGTATTTGTATGAAATTTAAACTATTTTTTCCTGTTTTTGAAAAAATCAATTATGCCCTTTAAAAAATATACATAAGACAGCATAAAAACAGAAAGTACTATTCCTACCAAGAAAGACAGCGCCCCTATTGGATATAAAAACGATGATTGTGCTTGAGTAGAGAAAATATACAACCCTAAAACCATTAGTAAAAATGAAGTTACAAGCGCGATTCTTCCTCTTTTACCCAATACTTTAAATGGCTTTATACTGATAGTCATAACGTTAAAGCTTACTACTATAGCTATAAGACTAGTATAGATTACTAGTAGCACTGAGCTGGATTCTCACCTCTCTTGCTCCTGTGAGCCTGTGGTACCACATTAAGCGTTGCTGTGTAGCAAAACCCTAAGTGATTGATTTGCTTAGGGTAAACCGACTAACTTTTATACAAAAGTTAACCAGTTTTATTGCTCAAATTGAGCGTTAGTTGAAGCTTTCAACCGAGAATTTCTGTAAGTATGAGAGCTGGCCATAATATGGCATAACCTATTATGGTTGATTAACACAATATTATTAAAAATTGTGATACTTAAGTTCGTTCAAATAAAAGTAAGATAATAAGGCCTATAAGCATAAAACTAGCACCTATCAATCTTTGCTTAAAAAAGGGTTCTTTGAGTAACAATCCTCCCCATAAAACGCTAAATAAAATAGTTGAGCGTTTTACAGCCATAACATAGGAAGCAAGAGTCATTGGCATTGCATAAGCAATAAAAAAAATCTGCAAGAAAATTGTTAAGCTAGCTAAGCCAATTAACAGGAGTTTGTTTTTAATAATATTTAGAACTGAGTGGCCTTGAAATTTTGCTATTAGTAATAATGTAACTCCACTAAGAAAAGTAATGATCGCAGAAGCAAATAAAGGACTAGAATTAACCACTGCCACTTTGTCTAACACAAAGCTAATTGAAAAAAGAAGCGCCACAACCAGCATGCTTTTTACGCCGGAGTTTTTAGCTAAAGCACGAACTGGACCTAAAATTGTGCCTTGTTCTCCACTTATTATATAAACACCCAGAAAAATTAAAACTAGTCCAGTTATGCCTAAGTAGGTTGGCAGCTCACCAAGTAGTAGAAATGAATTTAGAACTACAAAAACGAGCGAAAATGATAATAAAGGAGTTACTAATGATAAATCAGCTTTTTCTACAGCCTTAAGATAAAGCAAAGCTGCACATACGTTGATGAAAGCAGACCCAATAGCTGCAGGGAAAAAGTTGTCTCCAATGGTTGGTATACCACTAATACCACTTCCAATAAAGAAGAGTAATGAACTGAATAAAAAAGCACCACCTGCCCACACAGAAGAGGGCGTATCAGAACGATACAACTTTGCAAGCAAGGAGTAGCTTGAATTAAAAAATGCGCCAGCCAAAGCTAAACTGAACCATATCATTGAAAATTACACTCTTGTACAGCAATTTGTTTTTTATTTTGTTTTTCTGCATAGACCTTGTTAAGGAATAGCTCATACTTATCTAATTGAGCATAAAACGAACACTCTTGTTTTACATAATTTTTTGCTCGTGATGTAACTTCATAAAATTTATTTGCACTCATTGATAGTACTTCAAGGGTTGCAGCAGCTAGTGCTTTTGGGTCGCCTACTTGATAATTTGTCCCTATCAGTCCATTTAAAGTTCGTTCCCTTCCTGCTGGCATATCAGAAATGATTAAATATAACCCACATGCCTGAGCTTCAAGGGTTGCTCTTGGAAATCCTTCTGTTTCTGAGCTAAGTATAAATATTTCTCCAAGACCTAGGTAGCTTGGTATATCTTGACGTGAAACCCTTCCTGTTAACCTAAAATGATTAGGAAAAGCAGACTGTTCAATAGCTGCCTTCACTTTATTAGTCTCAGGCCCTTCACCAACAATGACATAGTAAGTATCTGGCTGTTTAGCAATAACTATCTCAGCAGAATGGATAATGTCTTGTATTCTCTTGACTGGACAATGGTTTGAAACATGTAAGATAATCTTGCTTTTTGATGGAAGGCCTAAATTGTTTTTTATTGGTATTGCCCCTTGCTTTGCTACTTCAGGACAAAATAAGTTTGTATCAATACCTTGGTATAGTGTGTAAGTTTTATGCTTTGAATAGCCTAGTTTAGAAACAAGATGCTCAAAATGTTTGCTATGTGCTACGATATAGTCAGCGGCTAAGATACATCTTAAAAAAGCATTTTTTGCTGAGTCTGGATAAATTCCATTCAAAATAGACCTAGTTGGTGTTCCTCTAAGATGTTGTACAACAGTAAGTCCATATTGATGCGCTAATGGTTGGTACCAAGCCCAAGAATCATGACCAATAATAAGCAGGTCAGACTGCATATTTTTCTCTATATCTTTTTCCAGAATATTTTTTATAAATTTATGAACTACCTGATATTGGTGCTCAGATGGAGGGGTTCCCTCGTAAACTAATTCAATGGGAACCCTATAAACATTAACGTTATATTTTTGCTTTGTCCATATATCATATGCATGGTCACCTTCACATGGTTGAGCAATAACATCTATTTTGTACCCTTTTTGAGCAAGGCCATGAATTAACTCTGCATTAGAAAATGCAGAGCCATCTAAAGCAGGTGGATAAAGACAGATAAAAGTTAACTTTGTTAGCATATGGGCATTGGTTATATAAATATGTTCTGGAGAAAATTACTTTAACTTTTTTTCTCAATTAGTGTTAGTAGTCTTAAGAGGCTATTAATGGATAATTAACAGTAAATCACAACTATTAGTTTGAAGTACCAATTTATAATATGATTAAAAAAAATATCAATAGCTTTTATATAGAATAAAGTATTTTCTCTACCTACCGAGTCCAGTGGAAGACAATTAGTCTGATTGCCTTATTATATACTTGAACTTACAGGAAATCATCGATTCGCAAACTGGTTTTGAAGTTTGATTAGTTTGCTATCCTTGACATAGTACACCTCTGGGTAAGGCTTGTTCGGTGCGACAGCATTTATGGAGTTGGGTGAGCCTCATTTTTGGATGCATTCCCCATGCACTCATTATCGCTTCCAACACCTCTTCTTCTATATTTTGCCCTTTCTCTGACACTTAAATCATCATCAAGCAAGTATAACTACTAACAAACGTCACTATGACGTACTTAAGGTGCAGTGTTTTGACTGAAACTAACATGTATAAAAATCAACCGAAAGGTTATCAAAGTTGCTCAGTGCTCCACTCCCAACCAACTTCTCCTGCTGCCTTTCCAAAACCCGCCGATAACTTCAAGATTCGGATTTTTTTATATACAACAGTATCATAATACGGATTTTGGTATTTTTTATTATCAAAATTTGATTTTTATTACATTTTTATCTAAATATGACCGATAAGCTTAGTTATCGGACATTATTATCTATCTTATGATAGTCACCCACCCCACCCCTCATTTTTTGTCCGTTTTTTCAACGACTCAGCGTTTTCGCGCTTCATTTGGCTTGTTATTTTAATTCGATACGATATGATACGATTAATATGATATGAATCGATATGATTAAGGGGCAATCATGGCAAGAGAAGGGGTGAGCTACGATGAAGTGGCCCAAGTGTGCGAGCAGCTTTATCGGGAAGGTCTAAAGCCGAACCAGCGTAATGTACGAGAGATACTGGGCACCGGCAGCACCTCAACGCTACTCCGCCATATCAATACTTGGAAAGAGCGCCAACAAGCCGCCGCCAATACCGAGCTTGACCTGCCTCAGTCGGTCATCGGCACAATTAAAAAAGCCATGCTGGAAGCCGTGGATAATGCGACCCAAAAACAGGAGGCTGCCCTGGTTGATGCCAAAGAACAGCTCCAAGAAGCCTTTCGGGGGTTGAATGCCTATGAAGATAAGATCAAGGTGTTAAAACACGAAAAAAATACCCTGTTAGCACAGTCCGAAGCCAAAACCCTGGAACTGGAAAAGCAATTAGCCGCCACTCAGCGCCGGGCCGATGACCTAGAAACCCAAAATAAAGCCCTAAACAGTAAGCTGGATGAGGCCTTACGGGCCCAGGAAATCGCTCGTACCGAATCGGCTAAAGCCCAAATGCAGGTAGAGCGGGCTGACATCGCCGTCGAGAAAGCCGAACAGCGTGGCGATGAACTGCGCCAGGAGTTAGAACAGCTCAAATCTGCTTTAACCACCGCAGAAAAAGCCGCCGCCACCGCCGAAGCCGTCGCAAAAGAACAGAGCAAAGCGATTGACCGACTCGATACGGAATTGGCTGAGGACAAACAGGCTTTAACTGCCTTGCAATCCCGTTATGACAATTTGCTCGGCCGCTATGAAGAAGCCGCCAAAATGGAAACTAAAGTGCAAGAGCAAGATAAACAAATTAGCCGGCTAGAATCAGACATTCTCAACCATCAACGCCGTTATGAAGACCTGCTAGCAAAATATGAAGCCTGTACTCGGTTGGAATCTGCGACAACCGCTCGGCTGGCGGTATTGGAAGCCCAAAGCAGTCAACCTGCTAAGCCCACTGACAAATCAACCAAAAAATAACGCTACCCATAAGGAAACCAATGATGTCAGACCAGTATGAAGAAAAACCCCTGTGGTTTCGGCTGGTAGTCGAAATGGATAATGGCCAATTGCATGCCGTTAGCCTGACCGACCAGCAACAAGAGGAACTACAACAGGCTCTTACCGACATTATGGGGGATCAACCTTTACACATTCATCCGGTGCCCTTTGGCACCAGTAGCAGTATGGTGCCAGAGATTCACTAATAGACAACTTAAACTGCGATAAAGCAAGGAAATGATGTATGCAATCCTTAGAACAATTAATCGTCCAACTCGCCCAAGCCCATTTAGATGATTTTCGGCGGATTAAAGCCAACCCGAAAACTATGGCTGAACTCTATGAGTTATCAGAAGAAGAAACCGTGCGTTTTAACGCCATTAAAAGCTATACCAAAATTCAGGCATTCACCGACATCACCCGCCTGGCAGACCATGGTTTATCCCCTGAAACCAGCCAGCAATTGCTGGAAATCGAGGAGCAAGCCAGTGCCCTGCTTGGTACTTTGGAGGAGTGATATGGCTTTTATTGTATCCCCTCAGCTAGCGTTCAAATTGCAAAAAATTTATTGCCACACACTCACACCTATTTTGAACGATGAAAAGTAATAATTCTATGAAAGGTTGACAAGTGAAATTGCTTGGTTAAGATGCGCACTCGATTCATTCAATTCACGAAGGAGGCTGACATGTATCCTATTGCAACATCATCGACTCAGATCACCAGCCTCTTTATCGGTTAATCTTCTTGCTACTCATCAATCGATTTTGAGGCTGATCCTTTTAGCCAGATGCAACTTATGTTGCGGAGAGATCGATGAAATCATCAAAAGAGATCTTGAAATACTGCGCATCTATCTGTGAAGGTGACGGTGTTTCTCCACGTTTAGAGAAAACAGCACAGCAATTTTCTAAGCAAAACAACCAACGCTTATGTCGTCAGGCGCAAAAATGGATTCATTATGCGATTCAGGAGCTTGGTTTACATCATTGGACTGTACAACGTGTAAACATGTCTGATAACCGCGCTGCTCTTATCATTGAGTTGGCTCCACTTCAACCAGTGAATTTGTCGGAAGTCCAGCAGGTGCATGGCTGGTTGCAAAGCAATCAAGGTCAGATCCGGGCAGTGGTTGCAGAGGGACTGCACCGGAAATCAGTTCCTTCATTCAATTTTCAAATATTGATGGAGGATGAAAACTATGCATGATCAAGCCAGTTATCGCCATTGGCTGAGTGAAAAACTTGGTGAGAAGCTAACCACGCAAGTCAAAAGACTCCGCCTGATGAAAGACGTAAAACACGTTCGGCTTATGGCAGATGCGCACTTAGCTGAAAATGTGTGTGTCGGCTGTGTCCTTGCAACGACAAAATTGATTTACCCAACTGCAATTGGTGGTGATATTGGCTGTGGCATGTTAGCAGCGCCAATAGCTATGTGTGCTGATGATATTCAAGAAAAAGAAGCGGCGGCTATCTTTAAGAGGCTGTCGCAGTCTGTGCCTATCATTCAGCATAAAAACCATTCTGACTTATCAATATTCGGTGAACTTTCTTCTGAGTTACTCCAAAAAGAATTCATTAGAAATGGTTCCCGGCAAATAGGCACATTAGGCCAAGGCAATCATTTTCTAGAATTGCAACGCTGTAAATTATCGGGGCAATTATGGTTAATGATCCACACAGGATCTCGATGTATGGGTCCTGCGATCAGAGACTTTCACTTAAATCACGGTCATGGGCGATCCCATGGCTTGACCTATCTCGACTCAGGAACTGAAGGTGGCGAAGCTTTTTTGCAGGATATGCAATGGGTAAGGCGTTATGCTTCAGTGAACCGATTGACGATCCTGGCGCAATGCGAAGCACTGTTCCATGAAATTTTTCAAGCAGGTATCGATAAATCTCAGCTCATCCACTGCGATCATAATCACTGTGAGCAAGAAGATATTAACGGGCAGTCACTATGGTTACATCGAAAAGGCGCCTGTTCAGTCAGAGCCAATGAACAAGCGCTTATCCCTGGCAGTATGGGAAGTGATAGTTTTCATGTGGTTGGAGCAGGTAGCGCTGATTCACTGTTTTCTTGCTCTCATGGCGCAGGTCGTACGATGAGCCGATCCCAGGCAAGGCGCTCGATCACACCAGAAAGATTAAAGAAGCAATTGAGTGGTGTCTTTTATCAAGCAGAAAAGCTAACTGGCCTCACAGAAGAGGCGCCAGAGAGTTATAAGCGGATTGGCCAGGTGATCAAGAGCCAGAAAAATCTGTTTAAAGTAAAACGACAACTTGAGCCGATATTAAGCTACAAAGGTACCACATGAAATAACACCAACCTCGAATAGCCCTGTTTACAGGGCTATCCTCTTCAGGTTTTATTCCGGAATATAATTCTCTGCGTCCCCTCTGTGAGGTGCATGAGATTTCTCGATTTTTGCATACTCACAGAGGGAACACTATTTAATTTTAATTGACACAGTGCGACTAAACTATTCATGCCTTTACGAAAATCAATGGGCTTAACAGCTAAATGGGGGGAAGATCAATAAACTGCTTTGACTTGGATTTGAATTAAGCCACTTCTCCTTCTTGAATTCGCAATGCACTTTGTCACTACTTAGCTGACAGTTGATCAATTAATTTTTTAATCTCTCTGGCTTCAAAAAAATCTTTCCCTTATCTGAAACAGAGTGTACTTCAGGTGTAGGGCAGCTCCTGACGGGTTTACCTTCTTTTAAACACTGCTTAAGCTCTGTAATGCGAATATTTAGCAGCCTGGCTGCATCTTCAATACCGCTGATTTGCGACCAGAAATCAGATACTCGTCGATTGTGATTACCAACGCAATTACTGACTTTTTTGGCGGGTTGTGTATCTTGCATAGTCGTTGATATCACCGTTGTAGTAATGGAGCCTACAGGCTGCTAAGCAATCAGATATACTTAAGCCACCGTATTTTATATGGTGTTTGGGTAAAGGTGAACAAGTAACACCTTGCACTTTTAGGCTGTTTCGATGGACGCTTTGCAAATAAAGGGCTATAGCCTGTGACAGGGTCACAAGTTATATGTCCCAATCACTTTTTAACACCCCTGCTTCATACAACTTATCTTCACAAACACTAATGGTCTCAGATAAGTCTAATGGCTTACCCAGCTTCCCAAAAGCCTCGCTTAGCCGCTTTAATGCATGATAACCTTTGCTTTTTAAATCAACGCTGTGTTTTTTCTCTACTATTGAGCTCTTTTTCGATTTCTGTCGCTTATCATGTTGCCGAATAGCATCTCTCATCCTTTTCCAGTGCTTAGGCAACAGATAACGTTCACACCATTGATGTAACGCCTCTACCTTCTCATGCTTATCATCACTAAAACCATCATATAAACACAGTCTAAAATTCAGTACAGGATCATCAGCAATGCCATGGTCTTTTATTTCACTGCGTAAGCTACCATGTTTGTATTTACCACCCTCTTCAAGCTTTTTGTTTAGGTAATCATAAGCAGTCCTATAGTTGCTTTTCTTAATTCTGAACGGTTCATTTTGCTTTGCCTTTTTCATTGCAGCTAACCTGTGACATCTTACAAATCGACCTACAATCCACCAAAGAATTCGGAATTTAAAAATGAAAGATTAAAGTATTGAGTATTTGTTTTATCCACTTAAGATAGTTTTTGACGAAATAAAATTAATAGGTAAAGGACTTCACCATGTATGACTTTTATTTTAAGATTGCAGATGATAGCAATGAAATTACTCTACAGCAGCTCATTACTATTGCCAATAAAATAGATAATCCCGTATTTTTTACCAAGTAACTTAATCGTTTATTAGCCAAAAAAGATAACCTGCTTACCGTGGCCTATACGCTTCAAATCAAACGCCAAGAAACACCCATAACGCTTAAAGAGTGGATACATGCAGTAGAAGCTACTGAAGGGGCCAAAATTAATGAGTCTGCTATCTCTATTATTAACCCTCATACAGGGGAAACAATTTCAATTGCGGGCCACCCTGGAGATACTCATGTACTGCTAAAGCCTGCTGAAGACAGAGGAGATATCCATAAGTCAGAATGGGTACACTGCTTTAGTTACTTTCAAGGCACTGCTTCATTTAAAGTTACCTGGGATACTCATGATATAAGTCACCCTGTTAGAACCATCGCTGCTGCCCTAGCTCATGCCTTACAAGCACAAATAATCGACGATGATGGTGAGGTCTATAATTGGTAGCATTATTTTAACCCCATTAGCTGTAATAATAATGATCCTTCTGACGTATAATTAATTATTTTGGTTAACCAACAAGCGGGATTTAAGGGAATAGAATGGCGAAGTTTCTAAACACTAGCGCTACGAACTATTTTTTAGAAGAACTGATTAAAAATGCTAGAGATAGGTTGGTGTTAATTAGCCCCTACTTAAAAGTTAATGAACGCATTAAAGAGCTACTGGAAGACAAAAACCGGTTAAAAATTGATATTCGATTAATTTATGGCAAAAACGAGCTGCAGCCTGACGAAATTGATTGGTTAAAAAGCTTGGACTTCGTTCGTACCAGTTTTTGTAAAAACCTGCATGCCAAGTGTTACCTCAATGAAGAGCTGGCTATCATTACCAGTTTAAACTTGTACGAATTTAGCCAGGTCAATAACAATGAAATGGGCATTTTAGTACAGCGCGCTGATGAGCCTGACTTATACAATGATGCCTATGAAGAAGCACAACGAATCATTCGCATCAGTGATGAAGTCAGAATCACGATGGAAAAAGTTGATAAAGCACTTGAGACGGACAGTTCCCCAGCAACAAGCAAACCCAAGTCTGACAAGCTTTCTACATCTAAAATAGCAAAGAGCTCTGGCTTGAAAACTAACGAGCTAATTAGTCAATTATTGCAAGCGGGCTACTTGGAAGAAAAAGAAGGTAAAAATTATCTTACCCAAAAAGGTAAAGATGCTGGTGGAGAGTTTCGTATGAGTAAACAGTTTGGCCCTTACTTTATTTGGCCTAGCTCATTCAGCATTAAGTAATACCTGTTTAATCATCAATAAAGGCTTTACTACAAAGGCCTTTATTGATCTGACTTAATTATGATAGAGCATAGTCTTTTAAGCGCTTTAACGGTGTTACTTTAACCTGCACTGAGGCTGGCTTAGCCTTAAACATCATCTCTTCTCCTGTAAAAGGGTTCACTCCTTTACGGGCTTTGGTCGCAGGCTTTTTCTTAGTCACTATTTTCATCAAGCCAGGCAGGGTGAATTCACCACAGCCCCGTTTCTTAATGTGTCGTTCCATCAAATCAGTCAGTTCATCAAGAACAGCTGTGACTTCTTTTTTTGTCAGCCCGGTGTTTGCTGCTAACTCAGCTAATATTTGTGTTTTTGTGTACCGTTCTTTTATCGCTGGGAGTTTTTTTATTGTCATGTTGAGCGTCCAGTGCTGGTTATTGGATGGCCAATGAATATTGATAGCAGATACCTAGCAGTTGGTAAACACGTTTTAAAGTCAATTAGAGAAGATTTAATCTATAAATACCACGTCTTGTAGTTATCTATGACTTGAGCCGCTGCTATTTTGAATAGCTAATGATTCAGCAGCAAAACACCGCTACAATCACCCTATTCCCTTAACCAGCGAGATTCTATACATGCTGACAGAGCGTATCGATCAATGGATAGAGCAATGGAAATTAGAAGGTTATCAGGAAGCCTATAACCAAGGTTATTTGGAAAGCTATCAAAAAGGTTATCGAGATGGACATGCTAACGCCCTTCATTTAGTGCTACAAGGGCGGTTTGGTGAACTACCCGCTTGGGTGAGTGAAAAAATAAACAATGCAGACTCTATCACCTTGAAACATTGGCTAATCAATTTCTGTAGGGCAGATCGGCTTGAAGCGATTTTCACATAGTGTTTTCAATAGATAGCGAGAATATCAACACTTTCTGACTAACTCATTGTATGCTGCATAGATAATTAACTGCACTCTTTTTTATTAATATCCTTATCCGCTAAAATGGGCTGCATCAGTGTAGTAATAAAATAAGAGAACCAGTTATTAATCACTCCCAGCCTATTCACCAACACCAGCCATTAATTCATTTGTCAGGCCCCGTTGAACGGGTCACCTTTCACAGTGAAGCATCTGGTTTTTTTGTCATTCGAGTTAAAGTCAAAGGCCAGCGAGACCTGGTAACCGTCACCGGCAATACCCCTTCGATTACAGCAGGTGAATATATTGAAGCCACGGGGATATGGATTAATGACCCTAAACACGGTGTGCAATTTCAAGCCAAAACCATCAAGACGATTGTGCCAACAACGTTAGAAGGCATCGAAAAGTATTTAGGCTCTGGGATGGTGAAAGGGATTGGGCCTCACTTTGCCAAACGGTTAGTCAAAGCCTTTGGGGAAGCAGTGTTTGATGTGATTGAACAAACGCCAGAGCGCTTACTGGAGTTAGAGGGTATTGGCAAAAAACGGCAAGTGAAAATCACCTCCGCCTGGGCTGAACAAAAAGTAGTGCGGGATATTATGGTGTTTTTACAATCCCATGGGGTAGGTACTTCAAGAGCCGTACGCATATATAAGACTTACGGTGATCAAGCCATCCAAAAAGTGCAGGAAAATCCGTATCAGTTGGCACTGGATATTCATGGAATCGGCTTTAAAACAGCCGACCAGATTGCCCAGAATATCGGTATTGCGCCTACTTCATTAATCCGAGCTCAGGCGGGGTTACGCCATACGTTGCAGGAGTTTTCTTCTCAAGGTCATTGTGCCCAGCCTATTCAGAATTTACTCAAAGCAGCAGAGTCTTTGCTGGAAATCCCCCAGCCAATTTTAAGCGAAGCATTGGCTAAAGAAATTACCGAAGAGCGTTTAAAGCCTGATCAAATTAACGAACAAGAAGTGGTATTTCTTACTCCTTTGTACCGAGCAGAGCAAGGGGTGGCCAATCATGCACAACGACTTCTACAGGGGCAAACACCCTGGGGTAGCATTGATATTGATGCCGCTATTCAGTGGGTTGAGCAAAAAAACGAAATAACGTTATCCACCTCGCAACGCTCAGCCATTGAAACCGCTGCTAACCACAAGTGTTGTGTCATTACAGGCGGCCCAGGTGTCGGTAAAACCACGACGGTCAACAGCATTCTTAAAATTATTAAAGCCAAAAAGGCTTCTGTTTTATTATGTGCGCCGACAGGAAGGGCGGCAAAACGGCTAAGTGAGTCAACGGGGTTAGAAGCTCTCACTATTCACAGGCTCTTAGAATTTGATCCCTCAGTTTTTGATTTCAAACGTAATCAAGATAATCCGCTAGAAACGGACTGCTTAATCATTGACGAAACGTCAATGGTCGATGTAGTGCTGATGAATCAGCTATTACGCGCAGTGCCTGATCACGCTGCCGTCCTTTTAGTGGGGGATGTTGACCAGCTGCCATCCGTAGGGCCAGGCTCAGTTTTAGCGGATTTTATTGAATCAGGACAAATACCCGTGGCACGCCTCACCGAAATTTTTCGGCAAGCAGCGACTTCCAAAATTATTACCTCTGCCCATGCGATTAACCGGGGCCAACCACCTTATCCTTCGAAAAAAGGGGAGGATACGGATTTTTTTTATATCACCGTGAACTCTGCAGAAGCTGCTCAGGCAATGCTCATGAAAGTAGTCACTGAACGGTTACCCAAGCGGTATGATTTTCATCCTATTGATGATATTCAGGTGCTATGTCCAATGAACCGTGGGGGGCTCGGTGCCCGTAGTTTAAATATCGCCTTACAAAGTCAATTAAATGGTGACCAGCACCCACAGGTGACCCGGTTTGGTTGGACTTATGCACCCAGTGATAAAGTCATTCAGACCATTAATAATTACGACAAAGAAGCCTTTAACGGCGATATTGGCCGTGTTCAACAAGTTGACCTGGAAGAAAATCAATTATGGGTAGATTTTGAAGGGCGACAAGTGGAGTATGCGTTTAATGAGCTGGATGAATTATC
Source organism: Spartinivicinus marinus (assembly GCF_026309355.1). NCBI lineage: Bacteria > Pseudomonadati > Pseudomonadota > Gammaproteobacteria > Oceanospirillales > Zooshikellaceae > Spartinivicinus > Spartinivicinus marinus. The sequence goes on along the minus strand of NZ_JAPJZK010000003.1, from coordinate 30,918 downwards.
ACTGGCCTATGCCACTACAATCCATAAGTCACAGGGCTCCGAATATCCTTGCGTTGTCATTCCCATGACTATGCAGCACTTTATGTTATTAGAGCGAAACTTGTTGTATACCGGTGTTACTCGTGGCAAACAAATGGTTGTGTTGATTGGCGAAGCTAAAGCAGTAGCCATGGCCAGTAAGCGGCTAACCTCAGCAAAACGCCTTACTAATTTGGTCAATCAATTACAGCTAGCTAAAGTTGGCTGACCCTTCGCTACAACCTTTGTAACAAGGATTTGCCTTTTGCCGTTAGCCATATCAGCTTAAAGCGCTGATCTTCCTTGCTTTGTTTGACCTTAATTAGCTTCACATCACCACTTCCTTCCCTACCTTCTTCTAGGCGGCGGATAGTGGTCGCTACGTTTTTTTCATTAACACCCATAAACTGGGATAACTCGGAAACTGAGCAGCCTTCGTTATCCTTGATTGCCATTAAAGTGGCCAGTGTTCGAACCGTTATACGAGGGTGTTGCATCGACAGTTTGGTAAGCTTTTTAGTGTTCATTATAGGTACTTCTTTTTTATTTCAACTTGAAGTATCAATAAGGATGGCAGGAAGCCCAGAAATATCAAGGGGTCTAACATTGTGCTTAGGCAACAGCAAACTGCTTCTGAGGCAGATACAGCAATCCTTAATTGTTAAAGCACCACAGGTTGAGACTATAACCTCCTTGAAATTAGGCTCTAGCCCCTTTATGGTGTCACATCGTTGTTTAGATGCCCAGGCTATTTGCATGTCTCACGATCACGCATATAAGCAGTTTTTCTCTCACCCTGACATGGTAAAAGACCTTCTACAAGGGTTTGTCCATGAGCACTGGATTGTAGATATTGACTTCTCAACCCTTGAACGGGTAAACGGCAGTTACATTGCTGATGACCTTCGAGAACGAGCCAATGATCTAATCTGGCGGGTAAAGTTTAAAAATAAAGAGGAGTGGCTTTACCTTTACTTGTTGCTTGAATTTCAATCGAGTATTGACCGATTCATGGCGGTCAGATTGATGACTTATGTAGGGCTTCTATACCAGGATCTCATCAAGTCGAAACAGCTGCCAACTCCAGGCAAACTACCTCCCGTTTTTCCGATAGTGTTGTATAACGGTGAGCGTCGATGGAAAGCCTCAACGCAGCTCAGTGACTTGATACAGTCCGTTCCACCAGACCTTGCACAGTGGCAACCAGAACAACGTTATATGCTGATTGAAGAGCACCAGTTCTCTGATGAAGAGTTGAAGCCCTTAAAGAACCTAGCTGCCGCACTCTTCAGACTAGAAAATAGTGACAACGTAGAACAACTGGCGCAAGTGATTGGCTCCCTGGTAAAATGGTTAAAGAAGCCCCAACAAGACAGTTTACGACAGGCTTTTGTGGAATGGCTGAAGCAAGGTCCACTGCAGAAACTAAGCCACCATAGTGAACCGTTAGAAACATTAAATGACTTGCATGAGGTACAACAAATGCTATCAAAACGTGTAGACCAGTGGGTGAAGCAATGGAAGTCTGAAGGCTATCAAGAAGGCGTAGCAAAAGGTGAAGTCAACGCCCTTCGTTTAGTGCTACAAAGTCGTTTTGGCGACTTACCAAGTTGGGTTGACGAAAAGTTAATACACGCAGACCAATCTTCACTAAATCGTTGGCTATTAAGGGCTTCCCATGTAGATAACTTGGAAAGCCTATTTAAGTAATGAACTGTAAAAATATTTACAGTTCATTACCCACTACTGCCAAAAACTCTTTTCCTGTAGTAATAATACCTCCTACTACCAACTAGAAAATACATAAGATGTTGCCAAATTTATCAATTCGTTTAGATCAATTATCACAACAAGGAGTAAGTAAAGATTATCTGGTTGCTTTTTTTCTAGGCTATTTGGAAGGCTATCTTGAAAGTTATAGATCTACTCACATCAACACTCTTCTACTAATTTTGGAAGATCGTTTTGGCAAGCTACCAGGCTGGGTAGATGAGAAAATTCTCAATGTAAATTCTGCAACATTAAGACGCTGGATTTTAAATGTTCACAAAGTCGACAAGCTTGAAAGCGTTTTTCAATTATAAATTGATAGGGTCAGTTGCTAACCCTACTCGTGTTTTGATGTACAAATAAGCCAGTCAACAATCTATCTAAGCCGTGCTATTTTGAATATATTTCAATCTTGGCCACCTTCTTAACTTTCCTGCCACAATTTTCATCCTTTGTTACTAATAAAAAATATACTCTGATTTATGTAAACGTAAATTAATACATGCTTTTATTTAAATATTATTTTGCTTCTAATACCCGTCGTCCATTTTCTCTTAATTCACCACTTGGCCCTACATAGCTATATAAAGCAGGTTTCGTGATGTTCAGCTCTCTGCATAGTTCGCTGACTGAAGTATCCCGGTTTTGCATAGCAGCTTGGGCTAGTCTGACTTGTGCTTTGGTTAATTTGAATTTACGGCCCCCAACTCGACCTCTGGCTCTTGCTGCTTTAACACCAGCTATAGTACGTTCTCGGATTAGCTCTCGCTCATATTCAGCCAATGCTGCAAAAATGCCAAATACTAATTTACCACTGGCCGTGGTGGTATCGATATCAGCCCCTTGACCGGTCAACACTTTAAAACTAATGCCTTTCTTTTCTAAATCTTGTACAATATTTACCAAATGTTGTAAGTCTCGCCCTAAACGGTCTAGTTTCCAAACAACTAATACATCTCCCTCTCGTAGGGCTTTTAAGCAGTTTTCTAAGCCAGGCCTGTCATCTTTTTTCCCTGATGCCTGGTCTATATAGATTTTGTCAGACGATACGCCATAGGCAGCTAATGCATCATTTTGCAGGTCCAGTACTTGAGAGCCATCTGATTTAGAAACTCGGGCATAGCCAATCAACATAAAACATCCTTTGTATAGTTTTTGATCTAAATTATGAGTTAAGTAATCGCTCGTTTGCTTAACACTAAAATAAGACCTGAAAATGTGATAACATGTGGTAAATTAACTTGTTAATTAATCAAAGTAAACCAAACCAATAAAAACAATTATTAATTAACTTGTAAATTAGGCAATTAAGCGATCAAAACTTAATCATCTCTATCCTTATTTTTAATGGTTAACAAAAGGGGGTTGTATGACTCCGAAATTACATTGGGTTGAGGAGCCCGATAGCACCTATAAATTTTTTATTGGAGAAATAGAAGTGACTGAGCCCAAATGGCTAAAAACACCTGTCAAAGTGCCATATCATTCAACGAATCGCGTTGTCAAAGCCCTATCAGTGGGGGTAAAAAAAGCGTTTAATGTCGTTCATAATTACCCGCTGACTATTGAAGATTTAAATGGTTTTATTCCCAGCGAATCTACAGATACTCCCGCTTACCTTAAAATATTAAAGCTTAAATAGTTTGTAACTACCCACTTATTTATAGCTATTTTGGTACACTTGTATCGAAAAAGTGTGCCAATTCATTTAAGCTTGTGGCTTTTTGAATGGAGTTATAATTATGGATGTCGTCATAGGCCTAATAATTTGGTTAGCACCATTTATAGTTTTATTTATAGTTAGGTACAGGTATAAGAAAAAGCTTCTAGCTTTTCAGGAAGAAGCTAGCATTCTACTATCTGAGAAAGATGCTGAAATTGCCGACTACATACGCAAAGTTTCAGAAAAAGATGGGGAAATTTTCACCAAGAATGAACTTCTCGATACTTTAAAACAGTACCAACATATTACTGATGTAGAAGCTGAAGCAAAAAAAATTCATGATAAAGCAATGCAAGTGCTTAGAGAGTCTACAGAAAAAGTAGAGGCTATTATTTCAGATGCTAAAACAGAAGCTCAGGATATCAGGAGAAAAGCAAAAGAAGCCACTGAGAAAAATGAATCAGAAGCATCCCATATCCTGGCTTTGGCAAACCAAAAGGCCAATGAGGTATTGCAAAATGCTGAAAATAAAGCAAAAGAGATTGCTGGGGAAGCTTACCAGATCAAAAATAAAGCAGATGAATTATCTAATATTGCCAAAGCAATGAAAAACACCATTAATGATTATGGTGAAGAATACCTGATACCTTGCAGATCAACCCTTGATGATTTAGCAGAAGAGTTTGGCTACAAAGAAGCTGGTATCGCATTAAAGCGGTGTAGAGCACTGACAAAATCAATGGTTGTTAAAAACCAAGCAGCTGCATGTGACTATGCTGAAAATACTAGACGTTTAACAGCAATACACTTTGTTCTTGATGCATTCAATGGAAAAGTAGACACCATATTATCTAAAGTTAAACATGACAATTACGGTAAATTGCAGCAAGCGATCCTTGATGCCTACACTTTAGTCAATAAAAATGGGGAAGCATTCAGAAATGCCCGAATTACAAAAGCATACCTAGATGCTCGATTAGATGAACTGAAGTGGGCTGTCGCAGCTAACCAGCTATTAATTGATGAAAAAGAAGAGCAAAAACGGATTAAGGAGCAAATTAGAGAAGAAGAACGAGCGAGACGTGATTACGAAAAAGCATTGAAGGAAGCAGAAAAAGAAGAAAAATTAGTCCAAAAAGCTATGGCTGAAGCTCGTAAGCATCTACAAGGAGCTAATGAAGCTGAACGTATAAAACTAGAACAGCAACTTGCAGAATTAACCCAAAAGCTACAGGAAGCAGAAGCTAAAAACCAAAGGGCAATATCCATGGCTCAACAAACTAGATCAGGCCATGTTTATATTATTTCCAATATAGGATCCTTTGGTGAGCATGTTTTTAAAATAGGCATGACTCGACGTCTGGAACCTCTTGACCGAGTTAAAGAACTAGGGGATGCATCCGTACCATTTAGCTTTGATGTACATGCTATGATGTTTAGCGAAGATGCTCCTGCGCTAGAAAGAGAGTTGCATAAACGATTTGAAAGCCAGCAGTTGAACAAGGTGAATCCTCGAAAAGAGTTCTTTAAAGTTAACCTAGCCCAAATAAAACAGGCCACGGATGAATTGCAAGTTGAAACCCGTTGGACTATGAAGGCTGAAGCTTTAGAATTTTATGAGTCACTTGCTATTGAAAAAGAAAATGAATCTATTCAAGCAGCTTAATTAGATAAGCTTTGAGTAGCCCACGCTAATAGGTCATCACTACTATTGGTGTGGTCTAACTCCATACCAGCCGGTATATAGTCGACTAACCAGGCCATTGCGTATGTATCAAAAATATCCGGGGATTTAATGCCATCCGCTCGCATTTTTTCTTTTGATTCGATACGCCACTGGCCAACCTCATTAAATTTATAGGGAATTTTCACAAACTGATTTAGCGTTTTTTGTTTTACTGAATAGTGGTCATTTAAACGCAAGCGGTTATCGCGCAAGGCTTCTTTTACCATCACTGATGCAAAGTCGCGCTTACTTCTAAACCGAATTTTCTGGGTTTTACTATGGACCGGGGTGCCCCAGTGAATCCGAATAACATCAATCCCCCTTTTTTCCAGGGTTTGAGCCGTAATTAATCCGTAGCCGTCAGCATCTACTCCAATTGTAATATTAGGGTATGACTGGGTTTCTTTTTCAACAATTTCCGCAAACTCAACCCCATCCACACCAGTATTCATTTCCAATAATTTTACGGACTCAGCTACCCGCTCATCATCAAAGCCCGACACCTTGAGTATGTTTAATACTGAGCTGTCGCGACCTTCACCACCTGCTATATCTGCAATGGCAATATAACCCCATTCCGATCGGTGCTCGACTTCATTTATAAAGCCTCGGTCGACATCATCACGACCTATCAGCATACCCTCAGCTTGTTTAGTGAAAGCGCCCAATACGCGAATGCAATATTCTGGTGATTGACGACCACCGTATTGTTTTACTTTTTCAACTATATAAGACTGAGTGACCAGGGGGCTTTCTTCACTGTTAAGCTGAAATGCCGTAAAGCCATGATCATCAGGGCTGGTTTTAGCCAGTGAATGATGAGACTCATAAAAATAGCCCGTGATTCGGGTCGGTTGGCTTAATAACACTAGTCGGTTGTCAGTCTGTGTGAGTGCACCGGTAATGTAATCAAAAGCCTTATCAGATAAACCTGAAGCCTCATCAACGATATACAACAGGTGGTCTGCATGTTCGCCTGCCAATGCTTCCTCATTACCTAATCGATAACCTTTAATACCAACAGACCATGACTTTTGAAAACCAACCGCGTAAAATTGCTCCGCCGTCAGCGTGAAGACCTCATCCAGCCACGGAAATCGGTTGACGGCTTTTTGCCAATAGTCTGCTAAATATTTAAATATCCCTATTTTTACCTGCTCGACTTTGTTTGCCGTGATAACTACCCGCGCCTTTGGGTAGGTCGTCATAAACGCAATAATCAGCATCGCTAGCAAACTGGATTTGCCGGTACCATGACCAGATGACACCGACACACGACACCCTTCTTGTTGTATTGAGAATGCTAATGGGCGTTGCTGGTGGGTTAAGTGCATCCCACAAACATCTAGAGCCAGGCGCTCCCAGTCATGTCGATAACAGGCAACATAAGCCGGGTATTCTGGGGAAGATAGCGCAGTTTTGCACTTAGCCATTTTCCTTACGCCACTCCGTTAACCATGCCTGGCGTTCTTGTAACCACTCGGCTTCCTTTTCTTGCTTGGCTTTGTTTTCAGCACACAAGGCGTCTAGTTCTTCTTCAGAAATACCAGGCTCAGTCTCGGGCTCGGTATTATCGAGCATTTGTTTTACTTGCAGTTTGAGTACGTCAGGTAGCGGTATGCCTTGCCCTTCTAATTGATAAGCTGCTTGTATTGGGGAAATACTGTCGTCTTTGAGCTGCTGGAGTACTTTAGTTTGAATCGTGAGCTTATCACGCTTCGTCAGATCATCATCATTTTTCAGCTTTTCATGTAAGTTAGTGAGCTGGTTTAGCCGGCCCGTTAGCCGTTGAATAATGCTGTCGAAGTCGGGCCGCCTTCTGATTTCAGTGCGGCTATTCGTAGGGGCCGTGCCGTTATCACCTTCCATATCAACAACCTCACTGACTGGCAACTCGGCTTCTTCTTCATCGATGGCATGCTCTAAAGCAACAGTGCGAGCTAGGCGAATTCGAATTAAATCCATTTCACCTTTAATCGAGCGCTGTAAATGTTGGTTGTTATTACAAAATCGGCGCTCTTCATCGGTATAAAAGCGACTGTATAAACCATGCTCATAACGATTTTGGTTGCCTTGAGGTGCCCCAGCGCCTGGACGCTTGCCCCCGCGACCGTTTGATTGAGTGTCACATTTAACTATTTTATTTTTTGGGGAGTCGATGGTGCCATTTGTCCCCCCAACAGAAAAATTATCTTGCACATTATTTATAACATTTGCGCATTTTTCAATTTGCGCACTTTCATCACCATCATTTTGCGCATTTTGGTAAATTTGCGCAGTATTTTTGCGCACTTTAGTCGACTTTTGCGCAGTTTTTTTGCGCGTTTCTATTTCTAATTGCGCGTGTTTTTGCGCAGTTCCTGTCGCTATTTTTTCCAATGCTAGTTCTGCTGCAGCCTTTGTAATATGGCGTCTAGCAGTGTTCCACCGATCGTCACCGACATGCTCATCATACCACTTGCGCGGACTAATTTTTGTCTTTGTCCACGATTGCGCATATTCTTTAATTAATTTATCCCAATAGTCTTTACCTTTACTCACACTTCACCTTTCAAATGCTCAAATGATTGTAGGATTTGGGTTAATTGTTTGTTCGCTTGCTCAAGTTCTTCGTTACGTAATTTCAGTTGCTTTACTTCTTCATGTAAGGCACGGTTAGCCCGGTCCAGGTTATCCAGCTTCAGCCGCATGGTTGATAAAGCCTGCTCAAATTTCTGATTTTCAGCCGTGAGCTTTTCTTCATAATCGTTTTTGATGTTAGTGACAGTAATATCAAAATGTTCTCTAACCGAATCAATGACGCTGGCCTGCATATCCACCAGGCTTTTACTGGCATTCAACAGTGCTTCTTTTTCTTTCGCATGGGTTAAATTCTCTTCTTTTTTCTTGAGAATAAACTTCCAAAACCCAGTGTTACCTAGAATGGCACCGGCTACAGCGGCACTACTGGTTAATATAATATTGGTGGTATTTAACAACTCATTCATGGCTAGACTCGCTTTCACTCCACTGCTTAATGGCTGCTTTATCCGCATTGCATTGATCAATCACTGCTAATGCTGTTGTGGTTAGCGTTAATAATTCTTGATTGGTATGACCTGTCAGCTCTGGCTTAGGGCAAGGTTGTAGCCACTCGACAGGTGGTACCTGCCGGATAATCACTGGTTTAATGGTGGGTTTAGGGGTGATCAGTGAACAGGCGGACAACATAATCAGGCAACTGCTGAGTATTCCAAGTCGTTTTGTCATGAGCTTTGATAGTGGCTAACGCACGGTTTAGTTGCTGTTGAATTGTATCTAGATTGGCGGCGCGTTCTTTGGCGATTTGCCGTTGTTGATTCAGTGATTGCAGTAATTGATGATTCGCTGCTTGTGATTCCGATAGCTGATTGACTAATTGCTGATTTTTATTTACCAGTAACTGTTGTGTGTTTTTCAGATCCTTGACTTGCCAGAATTGCAGCAAGCAACCTGAAAATAATAATGTACCAATAATAAATATTGCTTTATTCAGCATTAACCTACCAACATGGATACCCAATAGCGCCAAATACGTTTAACGTAAGTTGTCGTTTCTTTAGCATGATGACTAGTCACGTTGGGAAGACACTTAATAATCAGTTGATACAGTCGTGCATTGTTACAGCGTTTCTGTGCTTTCAGAATATTACCGGCACCGGCATTGTATGAGGCTAATGCCAATGAATGTTTGTCTGCTGCTGGTCGTGGTGCCGTCCAAAACTTACGCATCTTAGCCATGTAAAAAGCGGAAGCTTGAATATTACTTTCTGGGTCAAACACCAGGTGTTTATCTAGCTTCAACTGTCGACTGATATCAGACCAGGTACCCGGCATAATTTGACCAAGCCCTTGTGCGCCAGCCGGTGATACAGCATTGGGCTTAAGTCGAGACTCTTGATAGAGCTGGGCTTTAAATAATCGCCAGTCAATCTCAGGTAAATATAACTTACTCGCTGACCGAATCATTTCATCGTATTGATCAGGAAAAAATGGTGCTGATAAGCCAGCACACGGCAAAGAAACGCATACCAAAATACAAAGCCACCGCCGTAAAAAATTGGTTTTCAATTGCATTATTTAGCCACTCAGAAAAAGAAATTTTTGCGCGTTTATCGTAAATTCGAAGTAATGCTAATGAGGCGGATATTGCGATTAATAAATACGCTAGTTTAATGCTGAGCGTGAAAATACCAAGAGATTGGTATAAGTCAGTAGAAACTCCATCCATTAATACACCTCTGAATGGTTGCTGATTCGATCAAAATTAACTCAATTCACGCTGATCTACGACTTAAGTATTACAAAAAAAATGTGTTCAATGTGCGCATTTATATAATATACTGCTTGCCGTCATCAGCGAGTAATGAATGTATCACAGATGACTTTTTAACCTGGATGATAAAAAAATATTGGAATGTATGGATATGTTTAGAAAACGAAAGGATCCAGTTATACCAAGCTGTATCAGTGCCTATCAACGCACGATTTTAGCCATGGAACTGACCGATTCAGTGAATAATGTTGTACTCACTAATTGTGTCATGGGCCTGGGTTATGAAGCAGGAACAGCGCTTTGGTATAAAAAAATGGGTAATTTAATTGTGCCAGCTACTATGGATTTTATTTTAGAGGGTGCACTAGATGAAGCAGGAATAGATGTCGTGAGGAATAAACCAACAGCAAAAAAGTAAAGGCAGGAGTTTTGGTCAATCTTTGCACGGACAACCAAAACCCCCTAGTCACCAACATCACCAATTAAAAAAGGAGTCTGCCAATGACTGAGGCTGAATATAACACAGTGCGCAACTTAAAGGTAAGCCGCCCTATACCATCCGACTTAATCCCAGAAGTTTTACGTTATGCCTGTACCTGTAAATCCATAGTAGGTAAGGCCATTATCAAACGAATTGCTGATGAGATTGAGCGCAATAATCAACTAGTACCTACATGACCAACAACGAAAAACTAAAAATTGTACAAAAGGCCTTCAAATTGAAGGCCCATGAAGTTGCTGTAATTTGTTTCTGTTCTAGTCGCAATACAGTTACAACCTGGCGATCAAAAAAAGGGACAGGAAGATATAGAAATATGCCTACCTCAAAATGGGCTCATTTAGAAAAATATTTAATTGAGCAAGGCCTAGTAAAAAATAAAGCCGATTTAGACCGCTTACTGGAAGAACACAGTACACAACCAATTACTGAAGACGACTGATAGAGTATGAAGATTCAGGCTGATTTGTTTGTTTAATGGCTGCTAAGTATAGCACTTTTCTTGGCCAGCGGCTTTGCAGTGCGATGACATCAAACAAGCAGCCAACTTACTACACGTTATGCACAAGGTTATCCACTATAACTGTGGAAAACTGGTTAAAATACATTCACTTTTGAGAATAAAAGTCAATATTGGAAATGTTAGTTTGTGGAATACTATCTATGAAGTTAAGCAAAGGCCCTTTTGCGGGCCTATACCAAGCTCCTCGTTAGAGGAACATGCCAGATATTACCATTTCTGGTAACAGGGTACTTATACTACAGCTGAGCCAACCGCCCAACATGTTTTTAATTATTAGCTTATTCTTACAAACAACGCCGTTACTCAAAACTAGTCTCAGCTGGAATGATCACTTTAATCAGGTATTTTCTACTTTGCTTGGGCAGCTTCTTGCTGTTACTCGCCACTCTAACTGCCTTCTTACAGTTATTACATTACCTGGATGCACATAGCTGGGTCAGCTTTAACTTTAGTATCCTGCATGACCGACTACCTCACCTACTCCACTCACTATTACATGACATCAATATTGGAATATTCAGCTTTATAGCTGGAACAGTGCTTTTAATTTCTTATGTTGCAATTGGTCGTCTTGAGCAACGACAACGCCGTATATACTGAGCAGCTTTCAGACCGCTCAAAAAGGGATGTCATCCCAGTCAGCTGGCGGTTGCTGATAATTTTGCTGCGCCGGCATAGACATCGACTGTTGTCCTGCTGCTGGCGTATTTTGTGGTGCCTGATAGTTTGTTGGTTGTTGTTGATTCTGTTTAGCCTGGCTATCGATTCTTTGCCACTGATCTGCAACTATCTCAGTGGTATATCGGTCTGAGCCATCTTTAGCCTGCCATTTGCGGGTTTTTAATTTCCCCTCCACATAGATTTTTCCACCCTTTTTTAAATATTGGGCAGCTATTTCAGCCAGCTTTCCAAACAGAACTATTTGGTGCCATTCAGTTTGGGTTTTAACTTGTCCAGTTTGTTTATCTTTCCACTTTTCCCCGGTTGCCACACTTAACCGGGTGACAGCGGTGCCATTTGGCAAATATCGCGCATCGGGATCTGCTCCAAGATTGCCTACCAGAATTACTTTATTTACGCCTTTTTCCATCGAAAGCCTCGCGATTCTAATGCTCTGACCGTGTAATCAAATGCACTCCCTTCCCTAACCATACGGCTATCAAAGCGTAATACTGACCAGCCTTGAATCGCTGCTTCAGCGTATTTTTCACAATCCTGATAAAACCCAGTAGGCGTTAGGTGCCTGGATTTAAGGGTTTGGCCAGATTTAGTACGTCGACCATGACTGTAGGTACCCCCTTCCAGCTCCACAGCCAGGTTGTAATCCAGGAATACAAAGTCAAACCGCCATAACCGCTTAGGATGAAATCGATATTCACTCATAAACTTGGCAAAACCTGGAATATTAATTTGATGATGAAATAAGTTTTCTATTCTGGACTGATTAGATACAGCTGATTTTGAGGTAGCCATTTGATTCACTAAAAATATAGTAGCCTCCTATTTTACCTGAATAACTCAACGACCCACGACGATAAATAAATATCGCATTAACGATTAAATACTTGCTGGCAAATGCTGCTGAGTAATGGTGTGAACCCAGGGTGACGAGTCTTTTAGCCCATAATCCAACTCCATTAGCAGGTTATTTAACTCTTCTGCCCCTTCACCTGAAAACCCGCCATTTCTTTTTTCAGCAATGTTGGTAATCAATGTCAGTTGCATACAGTGTTGTTGGATATGATTTGCCAACTGCCCAAATAGAGTGTCCTCCATTGGTGCTGCAGGATAACGTTTAGCAATGCTAATAATATCTGCTTGAATGTGAGTGGCTTCACCCACCAGCTGTCGTTCTAACTGGCTCATTTCTTCCACTTCGAAGGTATCTATCACATTGAATCCTGCTCGAATCAACAGGTGGTCAGAAGGTTCGTAATGACCTTGAAAGCAAACAATATCGCCATTTTCAAACTGTTGCAGCGTTGAAATAATATCCTGTTGAGTAAAGGCTCTTGTTCCCACCACAATAATGCTGCCGTTGAATAATAATATTTGCTGATTGGCATTCATGTAATCACAGAACTGCTGAAACGCTTCCTCACCTTTAGCGGTTAATGCATCGTTACCTGCTAACCAACAGCAGGTGTAATGATCCATTCCCAATTCCACATCCAGCATCATGCCGCCTTCAGCATCAATGGGTCCAATAATCTCTGTGCTTTTGATTTTTTTAGCCATGAAAACCCTTTCGAAAATTAAACGAAAATATAATTAATTAAACTGTTGAATAAAAAATTAACCTAAGCGTTTTTGCACTGGTCCTAAATATTTTTCAATCACATCAGACATCGACATGGTTTTATGACCAGCAATAGAGCTGAGGATTAAATGGGCTCTAGCCTCCAGTGGTGTACTGATAACCCGGTGATCAGATTCTCTACAATCAACTTGCTTGTATTTTAAGTACACCGCTCGTTTTACCTTTTGCCAGGCCTGACTGTTGTTTTTAGCATCCAGCCACTCATCACACCACGCCTGTAGTTTGTTGACTTGCTCAGCTTCAGCAACTGGTACAATAGCTTGTAACACTGGTTGCGAGTCGTGTATTTCACTGGATAATTCAAACCGCTGTGACCAGTTATGATTGCCAATGTGGTTATTTAGATAACCCAGAATATCAAGAAAATTACGCTCATTAACCTGAATACTCGGCTTAGGCATAGCAATCCCCCATGAGCCAATCAACATCACTGCTATCAGCTGCTGGTGCTGAATACACGTCTGTTACCATCGTATCCCTTGCATGAGGGTTATCCAGGTCATCATCAAAGTTAATCCCATCAGCCCAACTTTGGTCTAACACTACTTCAGCTGTAGATCGTTGTGACCAGGCGAGATCATCGGTTTTGCGTTGAATTTTCTTTGTCAGTTGTTCCTGGTAATTAGCATTCGCCGTATTTTTCTTATCGAGTGCAGCTGTGATTTTAGCTGTTCGTCGCAAACTATTACGAAGAAAGTTTATCCCGTTCTGTACGTACAACAGGGCTCCACCAAGGTTAATTAAATACTGCCCTTTATTAATTTGAAAACTCTTGTAATCAAAAATCTTTGCTTTGATCTGAGATTCAAACTCTTGGAACTCCTCATCACTCAGTTTTTTTCGCATTTCATTGATTACAAAATCATCAACCGTTTCTTGTTTCGTTTCTGAGCAAGAAACGTTAGTAGTTTTTATATTCTTTAAATTATTCTTTAAAGAAATTGCATGATCTGTGCCAACTACGTCACAAGCCTTATTTTCTGCCGGCTCTAGCGGTGTTGATATACCCTCGACCATTTCCTCATTTTGCAGGGTTGTACAATCCTGCATTTTGCGGGTTTCGATTTCCTCATTTTGCGGTATTCCAGAAACTACGTGGTCTACAGACTGATTTCTCTCAGTTATATCAAGCTCTGTCTCACTTGCTTGTGTATTTTCTAAACTCGAAACCGCTTCATAATTAATGGTGTACCAAAGCGTCCTGACACCTCGGATACCTAACACACTAAAGTGCAAATGAGCGGTTTTGATTAGCTTCAATTTGCGTAGTTTATTTAATAAACGTTCGACCTTACTGGCACACCAATAAGGAAAAACCTTTTCGATTAATTCTTCGATAGTATGGTAAACCCAGTATTTCCCACCATACTTATGCAGACGATGATTAATGAAATTTTCTTTAGGTGTGAGCAAGTAATGAAGCTTGTTTAAAAATATCGCTTCATCCAAACCAATCTTTACTGCAAGCTCCTGCGAAACAACAACAGGGATATTACCAATTAATAAGCTATTTTTAGATGTGCGAGATCCCATACTTAACCCTACAAGCATGTATAAAAAATAAGTAACTAGTTTTTAAACGGCTAGAAATTGAACAACCAGCAACCTCGCTAGTTGCTCAGTAGCATTAGGCGTTTTTTTGTGCAATTAAATTTCGGGTAATAATACCTGTTGTAAACTTACACAAAATAACCCTATAACTATTCAGGTTAAGTAGGAGAAATGGATATATTTTACTCAAAACTGATACAGGTTTTGTCAATTTATTCATATTTGGACCATTTTATGGGGCAAAAGGTTGTAACTGATCCAGCCTGTACAGTATATTAAGCACTTCTATGTGTGTGCTTTTGTATACTTTTATATATTGTGTACAGGCTAAACTCAGCAGCGTTTTACGAAGCTGAACCACTAGACCTCAGTGTTGGCGCACTGGGGTTTTTTGGTATTTAGCCTTCAACTTTTGCATCAGTATCTATATAAACCGTCTATTTCAATACTTTGTGACACTAAAGTGTCGTATAATTTTCACCATGCCACTATAACAGCCTTAGAGCCTCTGTAAAGGGGTTAATGTCAATTAATCTATAATTGCCATGTTTTGCCTCAATTCGCTGCTACAGGCTATTTCACGCCGATTAGACGTACATCAAAAGCAGTAGAGTATACCAAACCACTGTAATTGCATACAGTGGTTTAGGCAAAATTAATTTGCAGCACATAGCACCCACTGAGCGCATAAAAAATACGCAGCAATGCAACGCCACAAACGGTTAGTTGGAATAAATAATGATCAAATACCGATCATTATAGTTATTGAAAAAAAGGGATTAAAACAAAACCCAGTGTTAATTAATGTATTCACTACTGTCTAACATGCGATTTCTCCATTTTTTCAGCAGAACTACTTGTTCGCATATAGTTAATTACAACACAACTGTTGGGCTTTATTTTGAAGGACAACGCCCCACCGTTTCACCCTTTGGTGGGCATTCAAAATAATGCAGGTATATACAAGGAAGACTACAAACATTTGTGATGCAAGTCAAACTATCGTACTGCTTTTTTGTTAGTTTTCGTGAAAGTTTGCTTTCACTTAACCAATGATGCCATTTTCGGTTGCTGTTATACATCAAATTCATTTTCATTCACGCTTTTTTGAACGAAAGATAAAGATCTAGCCTTAATTGAAACTGAAGTTACTTAATCAAAAAGACATCAGTTGAATTACACTATTTGGCCATGTGTCCAACAACTTTAGCCTTGTCATGCTCAGCAGCCAGCTTCCTATCGTGTTTTCCCTTCATTCATCTGCCCATAATTTTCAGGTTTACGCAAATTTTGGTTGTACACTATTGTTCAGTTAATTCTTTATTAATTAATCATAAGCATTATCTAACAAGAATAAATTAGCTTAACAATTAACCTACTAAAACGAATAATAAGGCTAGCACTAGATACTAGCGTAAGGGGGGGATATATAGAGCGTAGAGCTAATGTCGTCTTTGCCTTTCAATGCTCCCCAATAACGTTGAACAGTTCGTACTGATACACTCGCCACTTGAGCAATAGATTTCTGTGTAGCCTTTATGCCTGCTTCCACTAAATTTTCTATTGCCTGGCCTATTATCATCAAAGTACGCTGCTGCTTTACCTGCGCAACCTTAAGTGCTGCTAACACCTGACGCTGTTTAATTTCACCTCGATTCAGCGCAGCTGGCTTTCTAGTAACGAACAAATAATTTGAGCTAATGCCCAATGTGTCCAACCACGCTGCTAACGAGGCTTTTCTAAACTTATAGTGTACTTTGCGTGCGGTTGATAGGTTACGTAGTAGCTCTTCTTCAGGTAACTTGATCAATCGATTATTGATAGTTTTGATTTGTTCCAATGCCTTCTCTTCAGACATCATGTGTTTTAAAGCGATAAACAGTATAAAAGCCGTATTGTTACGCTTACCAACAGATACTCCCTGCTGAATATTGTTAAGGACATGGTAGTAAGTTTTGGCCCACCACTTACCTATCGTGTGCTTTCGAGTTTGTTTAGATTGGTCATTATGGTTTGGGTTACCGTTATTCGCTAAATTTGCGTTTCTTTTATAATCCTCCTTGCTTTGAGCATCTTTCTTTTTTGGAGGCTCTGTTGATATGCCTAACTGATTGGCTAGCGAATCAAATGTGTAGAAAGGTCCACCCAGTTTACTAAGGACAGTTCGTCCAGTACGACCATGAATAGTCCCAGGTGCTCTTAATACTCTAGCGGGTCCATGAGTCGCTGCTTTATCTACTTGCCAATAACGACCACCTGTTAGGCATTGGCTAATTGCACGACTAACTAATCGCCACTGCCTGACACGCCACCGATATGCTTCAACTGCCTCATATGCCCAGTATAAATGAACACCACCAGAGCCTGATAATACATAACCTGTCGGCATCGGAAGGCCAGACTGAGCAATTTGAGCAAAGACTTCTTTAACCACTTCGTCTTCCACTTCTGCAGAATAGTCTTGCGCTTTTTCTACTAGGTCAATTTCAATCCAGGTAGCATGTAATCTTGCTAATTGCCGTGTTCGACGCCAGTTAAAGAACTCTGCAGGAGAGAAATACACATCAACTGAACAACGGTTATCACCGATTTCAGGAATCCACTTCTCTGCCTGCAGTTTGAAATCAAGCAATGTAGTAACAGGCCGACCATTTTGGCGATTGCCTATAAAGCCCCAACGTGCTTTTTTTGCAGTGTTATTTTGTGCCCATAACGCACGACAGTATTTTTCTTGACCAACACCTAACAGCTTAAAAAACGCTGATGGATAGGTGGTCTTGTAGGTTATGTCTTCGATAAAGCCCCCTAGATAACAACACACTAGCTAGGAATAAACAGAAGACATACCTTACAACAGAATGGAAAAATCAACCGCTGATAAAAAATATCAGTGATTTGTAAATAGGGCCATTAAGAAATGAATTCAACTAATAAGCCCATACAAAAAAAGCACAATCAATAAACAGCATAATCTGCTTATTGATTTCCATTTAGATTAAATTATACAGTTTAGCTTACTAACTAACTGACAAACGCTCTAATGACCAACTATTATGTTCAGCTCTATACTTCAGTTTTTTTATATCATCCAAACTCACACCATCACTTTTCTGTATAAATAAAAGATCTTCATCTTGATATTTAAACTCAGACAAAATGCGATGGTCTTTTATTAATAGTTGTTCAAACTCCTCTTCTCCATCAGAACCAACATCGAGATACCCTGTTTTTTGGTAGCAAATAGACAAACGAAATGGTTCAAAGGCATATTCTATCAAGCTTGTTTTAGGCTTATTACATAAGGCTTGTAAAGCAGCATCAACACAAATACACACATCTTGTGCAATAGTTGCCTCCAAAGCGTCAAATCATCTACATGCGGGATTTGTTTATTTATATCATTTACAAATTCCTCATATGATAAAATAGCCTCGGAATTAACATTCTCCCATAACAAGTTCATGACCTTACGAAGATGCTGTGCATTACCCCAATTATTTTTTCTTAAAAAAGCTTTATACATTGGAAACAGCCTTTCTGAACAACATAAGAAATATACAGCTACTAGATGGGTTTTCCAACCGATCTAGTAGCTTTGCAGTTTGTTCAATTTTATTTTCTAAGAGATACATGCTCTATACTATCAAATTCCATTTTATGCTTAATTTTTACTCATACTCCCAATCCAAGTTCTCTTCATCTCCATTATAGTATTTTTCGATTGCTAAGATTGCTGTATTTTTATCAACTACTATAGAGGTAGTAAATTCTGCATATTGTCCACCTGTACACAGCTCGACAAATTCATCATCATCACCATCAAAATTTAGTAGTGTTAAGTTTTTTTCTGTTGGATCTATTGCCGTTACTACAAAACTATCTGGACCACCACCTATTTGTAATTGCCAGTTATCGTTTCTCTCTACACATAATAAAGTATGCATTTGACCATCAAGAGTATTAAGCAAACTAACTGCTTTCTCCATATCACAATTTTCATACTCAATATCTTCACTTAAATTTCCTATAAGCTTATCTACAATAAGTTTAATGGGTAACCCTACTTGCTTTATATATCCTATACTGATAATCTCAATTACATTTTTTAAGGAAAGATATAATACTCATCCTAAGACTCTCTACTGTTTCCACATAGCACAGAAATTTTCGAAACTTATTTCCATCTACGGCTATCCAATTAACGATTGAGTCAGAATTATAAATAGAATTCTCCTGCAGTATTTTTATAAGTTCTACAGTATTATCAGGCTTCTTTTTCAAGAAAGTTCTGACAATACCAATAACTAAGTCAGCCCTGACTTCAACCTCTCCTAGAATAGAAGGAACATCTTCCTCTGCTCCCCACTCAAGGTCATGCAAACGTTTCCTATCTGAAGAACTATTGGAAAAACTTTCTTCTAATGAGATAAGGAGAATTTCTAAAACCCTGCAATACATATTGATCATTTATTTATACCATAAGTTACAATTTTTCCATTACGTTCTATTAAAAATTCACCACTCTTTCTATTCCAACGTATAGCTCCATCTTCTAGAGCTTTTTGTTTAGCACCTTTTTTATTGAAGTTAGCAGCTTTCCGTAGATATTTTACAATATCATTACCAAAGCCATGTCTTTTAGCATGGTCTCGTATACTATCTGAAAGGGTATGGTAAGTAGCTTTATCCCACTTGGACATCAACTGCTTGGCTTCTGTTAGAGGAATACCTTTTAAATTTCCAACACCACAATCACACTTCATATTGTGCACAAAAGCTTGCTGTTCGCCAGCAAAATAGGTATTGAAGTCTGCAACTGTAAGGTTGTAAGTGTCTTCTATACGATGTAACGGTGTTAGGCTGATAACTTCCAGTGTCTTATTTTGATAAGCCTCTACTACCATGCCTGGTTCAAGCTTGGCTGAGTCTACCCAGCCTTTGCCTTTCACCCAAAATGGATGGTTATCGGTTACTTCTATGGTTTCTTCTATTCCTTTCGCATTTTTTACCACTAATGCATAAAGTGGTTTTCCTTCTGTTAACCCGAATATTTCATCAGAAATCAAAGAGTCAGGGCATTCTGGCTAAACAGTTTGCTTTATTTACCGACAAGCCTTGGTGGCTCCAAGGCTAGAGGAAAATGGATCAAAATGTAACGCCAGAAGGTTCTGAAATTTGATAAACAGACATGAGTGAAACTTTAACTACCCACATAACTACTGTGGTCTGATGGAATATTTGGGTTATTATCCGATCAGTAACAGGCTTTAATGCAACCTCTCCTGTTTCTGAATTTTTTGGAATAGACTTTTTACCCTACTTACTTCACTTTCATTTCTGGAAGCAAGCTGCCGGCATTAACATTTCCAATTAAAGAAGCAAAAACATTATTTACCCTTCATTTATAATTTCTTTGATTTTATTCTTTGTCTCATCATGCCTCAGCCTTTTTAAATAATTAAAAGAGTCCTTACCATCACTGTCTTTTATAAAAGGGTCTGCACCATGTTTTATAAGCACGGAAACACCTTCTACATCATATACAGAAATAGCGTACATTAAAGGTGTTAACTTACCTATATTAGTTACTTTATTTACATCAGCTCCATAATTCAAAAGTATCTTGGCTGCTTGAGCACCTCCAATACTTCCTTCATAAAAGGCTAAGGATAATAAAGGAATACCATCAGCATCTAATGTATTTGGGTCTCCCCCTTTCTTCAATAAGTTTACCAACTCATCAAATTGTCCATCAACTACTGCTTTCTCTAAACTCACTTTACTACAACCAGACACAAGAAAAACAAGTGATAAAATAATAGCTAATTTTTTAATTTTCATTACCTATATACCGCCTAAAAACAGCATTCTCTTTTTTACGAAACCCAAACTCAGAACTAATAATTTTATTGGCTGTAGCACTCATAGTTTCAAGTTTACCATCCTTAGTTCTATAAACAATTCCAACATGCCCTGTTGCATCCCAATAATCTTTTGCAATTGCCACAACATCTCCTGGTTGAGCATTTGTTACAACCTTCCATTTCTTTATCTTATAATTTTCATCAGCCCATTGACCAGCTAAAATTGGGTATTTCGGCCTACCTATGCCAAACCAGTTGAACAATACACCACCATTTACATTAGACATATTCACACCAGACTCCTTCAGTACATCATGTACAAATAAATTACACTTATTTGTATTTTCTGGATATGGGCCTTTGCTTTTTGAGTATGCCCACTCCTCACTCCAAAAGTATGTACTCGCATTTTTCGAAATGTTTGCTCTTGCTTGATTAATCAGTTTTGCAGAAGAGCCGTAGTAATCCCAGCCCGTCATATTCGTTGCCGCCCCTTTGGTCCATGTCCCCCAAGGGTCAACATTCATGACAGGATTATTCATTACATAGGCATAACGGTTAGCACCATCCACAAAGCCCATAGGGTCGGCTTGGGTAAAGCGGCCTATTTCTGGGTCGTAATAACGGTTTCTAAAATAAATCAGCCCGGTATTTTCAGGTTCTCTGCCAGCAAATCCAAATATCGAGTTAACAGGGTCAGACTCCTTATGTATATCTCCCCATGGTTCATACGCGGCCCAGGAGTCTAACTCCCCTTTTACATCTGTATAGGCAACAACTGATCCCAAAGCGTCTTGATGTAAGAAGTGAGTATTATTGGCTGAAATCCTCATTTCTGGTTGATCCAGCCCGGCGTAGGCATAAAAGCCTTTGGGCTGCCAGGCTTGATTATAAACCCCATGGATTTGACCACCGCTATAAAAATAGCGGTCGACATCGTAACCTCTTTCACTTGTCGTGGGGACGACTCGGGTTACCCGTTGCCCTGCATAATCATATAAATAATGCGCAAGCCACTGTCCTTCAAATGAAGCCTTAACCAGCTGATCCAATGTGTTGTAAGTAAAGGTTAAGCGCTTTTCACCGTATTTTTTCTCGATGAGGTTGCCATTTTTATCATAGGCAAACTGCCGTATAAGCTCTCCATCAGTACTGCCCTTATGCATCTTGAGTACTTGATGTAACACATTATGGGTATAGACGTGCTTTTCTTTCGCAGTTGCAAAATACCGTCGATTACCAAACGGGTCATAGCTCAACTGATTTTTAAGTTTATTATCAGTGCCTTCTACCTTAACTAAACGCCCCAAACCGTCATAACTGTAAAAGTCAGTAATAGTTTTGTTATTCGGTATTTGATGGGTTTTTCTGGTTAACTGACCGTGTTCATCATATTCATAAATCAGCTGGCTTATTATTTTTTCAGGTTTATCTGCCTGCTGTCGCTTGAAGTAAATACGGTTGATTGAGCCATCACGGTTATAGGCATATTGTGTTTTTATCCCATTGGGATAAAGCGCGTATTTCAAGCGGCCTGAGGTTTCATAAACATACTGGATGGAGTCAGCCCGTGTGCCTTGAATACCCGTTAAACGCCCCGCATCATCATAAGCGTAGTGAACAGCCACATTATCAACATTGATGTGTTTTAACAGCTTGCCGCCAGGGGAGTAAAAGTACTGAATCCCTTTTTTCGCACTTTGGTTATTGACCTTCACCTTCAAACGGTGCTGCTCATCGTATGCAAAAGCATAAGACTCATTATTTGAAGAGACAGATTGCAGTTGCCCTTGCTTATCGTATTGATAATTAGCAACGGTTGATAAACTGTCGTCTTCCACTGACTGATGTTCTTCTGACTTGAGCAAGCCCGATGGATAATAGCTATAAGTGCTTTGCTGTCCTTTCGCATCAGTACTGGTTTGTATTTGTCCTCGCTCGTTGTAGCTATAGCGCCAGGTATTATTTAATGCATCGGTTTTTGACAACATTCGTCCAAAGTCATCATAGGTATACGTCATTTGTAATTTGACGTTATCCTGTGAACGATCAGCAGCAGCGTTCGTATGCCCCGCATAAACGGCAATCAAACGGCCTAAACTATCGTAATGATGATGAGTCACTGGTCTGACCTGTTTTAATAGATCATCTTCATAGACTGGTTGAACAACCCTGACTACCCTACCCAGCTCATCATAATCGGTCAGGGTAGTGCGCCCGGCACTATCCGTGACTTTAATGACCTGGCCTAATGTGTCGTATTCAAAGTGAGTATCCCGTAAAGGTAGTACATTATTACTCTTGTCTTTTAGTGCGTAGTTAGGGCGAGTAATGGTTTTTAACAGACCATTTTGTTCAGCGCCGTAATAGGCATAATGGGTTGTTACTCCATCTGCTTGTTTTTCCCACAACACTCGGTTAAGCAGATCATAACGACTTTCTGATACACGGCCACTAGGGTCTATGGTTTTAATTAAGCGGTTACTGGCATCATATTCATAATGCACACTGTAGCCGTCTGGGTTAGTGCTTTTGACAATGTTGCCAGTGGCATCATGTTCATAGTGTACTGTGGCACCGGCATGGTTATAAGTTGCTAATAAACGGTTAGCTTTGTTGTATTGGTGTACCGTTTGATCAGCAACATTTGGCTGACTACTTTGCCCATCCAACAGCATTAAGCTATTACCCAGTGGCAAGCCACTTTTGTCATAGCTGTAATACCACCAGTTACCAAAACGATCTTTACTGCGGGCTAATTGGCCAATTTGGTTGTATTCACTGTGCAGCGGATAGTAAGACTCATCGTAGCCTTTAATTAATTTGCCGCGTTTGTCGTATTCCAGGGTAAAGGGGCCATCAAATTCATCATCAGCAATGACACCATCACCATTTTTGTCCCCAAAGTGCTGAACAGTGACTGGGTAAGCCCCTGTGACTTTATTTACCTTGTCTTCATACTGGTACACGCTGTATGGACCACTATCAGGATGGGTAAAATCACGCACCTGTCGGCTGATTTTTAAGGTGCCATTGGGATAATAAACATTACGGCTCCAACTCAAAATATGACTGCTATAGGCACCTGGGGATTCTGGGCTAAATGGGGTGTTATGGACTAAACTGGCTGCGGAGGATTTAAAGGTGACTAAATCCGTTAAATTACCGTGTTGATCATAAACATGCCGTTGGTAATGCCCTGCCGCGTTTTTCACTAAGCCTGGCTGACCAAACTCATTATGATCAAAGTTTTCGACAATAGCCTCAGAAGGCAATATCGTTTTGGCGTTATTGCCTTGCCCGTCGTATTCATACCGCGTTAAATACCCCATTGGATTATAATAATGCGTCATTAAATACGGGTTATTCGGGTTTTCGTATTTATACTCATGCACCCCACCATTGTGATCAATGGTTTTTATTCGCATCCCCTCTTTATTGAAAAAATAATGTTCTGTGTGCCCTCGTTCATTGGTAAATACCGATTCACGACGGAAAGGGTTATAGGCAAAATGGGCAGTATTACCTACTGCATTATAATGGCGAGAAACCTTACCATTGGCATAATATTCAAACGTCATTTGATAGCCATTGGCATAAGCAAATGACTTCATGGCATGGTGCAAATAAGGGCCGTCTTCTTTGCCATAATAGGTATAAGTTGTGGCTGGCTCATCTCCACTTAACGGGTTGTAATAAGCGGTTAACTCCCCGGTTTCATCATTGTATTGGTAGCGATATTCATTACCTGTCCAATCCTTCAATACCGATAAACGTTTTTGATTGTTATAAGTAAACGTGAGCTGTCGTCCATCAGGGTCAGTCACCGTACTTAAACGATTATCCTTGTATTGTAAGGAGAGTTTGTTGCCATGACGGTCAACAATCGCTACCAGTTGGGCTACCTCACCTGCTTTACCCGGTACATTGCTAAAGTGGTAAGCCAGGCCGCTTTTCTCGGTTAAAACAAAATACTCATTTTCCCTATTTTTCTGGCGAGTGAAGGTAAAATAAAACCCATCAGGTATACCAGCTACACCGGATGCTAATTCAATGGTTCCATCAGACCTAAACGCTGTTGTTGGTACTTTAATAAATTTCTTACCGTCCATACCATCAGACCAAACAATGGTATCAACTTTGCCATTGGCATCATCATCTAAAAATAATAAATAGTGATTAAAACTGTGGGTCCAGCCATAGCCCAAGGGACCATCTTCCCGTGCCAGGCTATTATAAGAACGCTTGAACACCACCGGCATACCACGGGCAGGTAAGTTCAGATCAGTTTCATGGTGATACATATTCCCTGTCACCATATTCACTGGGTCGCCCGCCCAGGTGGATAACACATTACCCCCTAGCGACACAACAGAATTAACTGTATGCAAAATATCCAGGGCTTTATTAAACGTATTAAGCGCAGACTCAACCCCATAATTATTATTGACACTCAAACTGGAGGCTAAAATCGTGACTGCATTTAAACCAAAGCCAGAGTCCGGGTTATAACGATTAATATTCCAGTTAACATTGACATTCCAGCTGGGTGGACGCGGTGGTGGTGAAGGTGGTCTTAGGGTATAGCCCCCGTCGTATGGGCCAATGGCAAATTGAGCCTCTTTTGAACTTAACCTAGCAAATGCAGCACCATAAAAACCTTTGTAATCAACTGGTTTTGCAGTTGCATAAAAGGTGTTACCTGCTCGATTTAATTGATCTTTAAAATAATTTTGATGATAGTATTTATAACACGGTTTACTAGTTTTTGTTACACAAGCATTACACTCTACTTTAGAACTATTGATAACATTCCTACATGAACTTGGATCCCACCATATAACAATTGGGCAATTAGGGTAAGGGTCACATGTAATACTTTGTACCCCACAATATTCACAAAAAATAAGTTTATCTAACTCTTCAGTTTTGCTCACAACAGCAACTGGATTACCTGTATCAGTTGAATACTGCAACGCACTCACCGTACTTAAGGTTTCCCTTAAAATGGTTTCCTGCCAGATATAACTCTCATAAAATGAGCTGGCTGCACCCACTGTATAAAAAATATTTTTATCGAACTGGCCAAATTGGTTATCAATGGGGCTTGATACCATACCTGGCGCGTCAATAATAAAATTATCTGAATTAATGGCGTAAGGCAGATCAAATAGGTACTTAATATCGGCTCTGGTTCGAGTCAGTGCCATATGGTACTGGCCGTTATTTAAGCCGTTGGCCAGGGCAGCGATAGCTTCGCCTTCCTTTTCTACATAGTGCATGTACTTCAATAGCACGACATCCAAAAAGTCACCTAATACCGCATCGGTATGTTTCCAAGGTGCCGACTGGTATTGAAAAATATTGCTTAACAGGTTTTTAACCCGCACTTGCAGCATTTTATCAGACGCTTGCCGGGCATATCCCTGCAGGGCATACACATCAAGTAAGGTAATACCATCAAATTCATCCGACGCAAACACCCCGTCTTTCGATAGATTTTCCAGGGTTATTTTGGCGTAGGTAAAATTGTCACCCTCACATAAATTGAGTTGTGGCTGATTAATCAGGGTGATGGGCTTGCCATATACATTCAACACCGGTTTGACAGTTAACTGGGTGGGGCATGCTAATGCCTCACTTTTACCCGCCCGCCAGTTATCCAACCGTTGTTGTGTTGCTGCACCTACACCTGCAAAGTTCAAGGTAAGCCGGCTACGAGCCATATCAATTAAATTAACCGTTGCAAGGTGGGTATCGTTTAACGACACTTTTAGCTTTAGTCGATAGGCATCCGGTATTGCTGCAATGGCTGACTGGTTAGTGCCTTGCCATTGAGTAAAACGTTTCACTTTATAAGGCAAGGTGGTTGGTAACGCTTCCAGTTTTAAAGGCATTAATTCCCAACGATCCATCACCTGATCCAGCGTAATATTAGGCTCTTCTGCCCGTACCTGGGTTAATACCGCCTCTTGATAATATTCCAGCGGGGTTTTTATAGTGCGTTTAGAGACATATTGCTCAAAATCAAACTTCACCTCATGTTTTTTAGTCGCTGGAATATACTTGCGGTATTTAAAGCTACTATCCAGCGCTAACCAGCGGTAACTGTCGGCTGTTTCTGATTGGCCACGGTCTTTACCATAAGGAAGGCAGGTTTCAACCCACACATGGCTCATGGCTATACTGCGAGTTAGATAAAATGTTTCGCCTTCATCTGTATACAAGGTCATGGTATTCAATAGCTGTTTAGCACCCTGCAAGGTCGCCATTTTCAACCAGCCAGTATGGGCTTTAGAGGCTTCTAAAAAGATTTCCCCTTTGACATAGCGGGCGGGATAACCCGATGCACGCAATAAGGCAATGAGCAAAGTAGCATGCTCCATTGCATTACCCTTCTCTGCTAATAAGGTGGTGGGTGCATCTTTGGTGATGCCGGGGCGTGGCTCAAACTCAACCTGGTTAGTGACATATTCCAGTATTTGTTTAGGTGAGTGATTTAGTTGTTTTGCGAGGGCTTTGATACGCTCATCTATCACTACCTCATTAGTCGCAGCCAAATCCTGAGCCTGTTGGGAGTCATTACCGGCATAACACTGAGCCAATAATTCTTCACGAGCAGATACCGGTTCAGGTGCCGTTGCCTCTGCCCTATAGGCTGGTGAATGGGTAAAGCCATTTGCAGTCACATCATAAACAAACGGCTGTTGGCGTACTTGCTGCCACTTGGCAATTAACGCATGAGTTTCATTAATTGCAATAAGTTGATCTTCTCGGTTATCAGCCGATTGAATCTGTTGTAATTGTTTTATTAATTGTTGATAACGCTCAGACACCTGTTGATTAAAAGTCACTTGTTCTTCATTGTCTGCAGCCACTGCATGACTGCCCCGGGCTCCTGATACTGTTGGCTGAAATTGCTGCTGCCAAGTAGTCTGTAATGATTGCCACTGCGTTAATTCACTATCCAATGATGAAGTGGGTGAGCTATCAAATAAACGACGAATACGGCCTGTTAAACCACCGTTATTTTCCAGATTATTTTTGGTTTCCACTAACGTTTTGGTAGTTGCTTCCAACTGTTGGTCAATGGCGGCTTGTAATTCAGCTAAATTATCTTCCCGAGTAAAACTGTTTAATACCGGTAAATACGCTTCACTGGGAATGGGGACTGTATTTTCAATGGCTGATAAATTAAGCGTAAGCAGGCTTAATGAGAAAGCCATGCTATGAAGTAATGTGCGGCTACTGCGCTTCATTGCAATATCTCATGTGTTAAATTTTAATTTTTTTATTTGTGTTTGGTTTGCTACAACAGGTAATCCAACACAATCTGTAAAGCAGGTTCATGTACGGCTGGATGGCGTTTTTGTTTTACTTCTTCTCCATCCTGAATACCATCATTATCCGTATCGGCTAACCTGGGATTTGACTGCCATTGATATTCCTGCAGGTTATTCAGCTGATCTTGATCAGGGTCTTGTTTAGCATCTGCCGGGTTATTGGGATTCAGCCGGTAACGCACCTCAAAACCATCTGGCATCTGATCATGATCACTGTCATTGACAAAGGGCTGGGTTGCTGACCAGTATTCCTCTACATGGGTTAAGCCATCTGTATCAGTATCATCCAATGCATCAGCGGGATTAAAATCATTTAAGTGATGGTTGGCTTCAAAGCGTGCCAGCATATAATCATTATCATTGTCTGCCTCTGGCGAAGACACATACACAGGAACAGACACCACCTGTTGTGAACCGTCCGTCAGCTCAATAATGTAGATCCGCATGTATAAGCCTGGTTGTGACAATAACCCATTTGTTGTGGGTAGTTCAGTAATGACTTGAACCACCTTCCCACCTAATGGGTCAAGCGCTGGTAAATTACTGCCAGCTAACACACTCACCATTTTTAATCGGGTTTGAACCACGCCATTACTCTCTGGCTGATAAATAGCGGGTGGATCATATTTATTAGCATCACGGCCCACTGCCGCTTCAAGACTATCCGGTAACCAGTCGTCATCCGTATTTTTTAGAATGATACCGTCTGTATCCAATGCGTTAACCACCAGTGCAGTGATTAATACATCATTTTTCCAGCTACCATTTGACTGCATTTGTTGTATTAAATAATCCCGCCCTTTTTTCAAGGTATCGGTAAATAGCAAAGGCTCTGGGTGAAACACCTTAAATATTTGCAGTGTTAATAACGCTTCAGCGGTTTCATAAATAGCCAGGTTAGGTGTATCCGTAATCGCCCCGGATGCTTGCTGATGGCTTGCTAGCCACAAAGCACCCGCTTTTGCGTAATTACCGTAATTGGGTAGATAACCTTTTTCCCGTTCTTCAGCTGTTTTATAGCGCACAATCACCGAGTGCATAAAACGAGCAGCATAAGCCGTTGGTAAGACTTTTTCTGGCGTTTTTTTACCATGAAAAATATCGGCATATCCCCAACCATGACCCTTAGGATCAGTAAAATGACCTGGGGTGTCAGTGTGTTGAAGCGCCTGGAATGGATACGCATAATAACGGGAAATAGCCATATCATTATAATTACCAGAAGCCATCATGGCTAAGCCACTCAGTGCTGTATCAATTAACGTGGTTTGAAAACGAGGCTTAACCGACCAGGTATAAGCATCCTGCCATTTATCTCCTACTTGAAAGGACACAGTTCGCTTTAATGTTTTTAGCTTATTAATAAGGGAATAGGGTATTGCAGCCGTTTTTTTCAGTACGACTATTTGTCGAGCCAATGTGGCTGCATCTTCTCCTGGGTGATTGGCCAACCAAGTCACCGCCCGTTGATACTCAATACTTCTAATGTGGTGGTGATAGAGCGCATCAACAGCAGCTGTTGTCAAATGAATCGCTTCAGCTCCTTCTCCCCAACTACCATCACGTTTTTGTTGAGATAATAAATACCCCAAACCCTGCTCAATTTGAGTTTGATAAGGGCTTGTCACTTCGTTATTGGGTTCTTCTGCTTGCAGTGAGCCAGTACTGGCAAAAAAACAGGCACAGCAGAGCGCCGCCAACGGCTTCAAACGAAACATTGGCTTCATGTCATTACCTAATTTTTTAATGAATTAAATGTAAATCAGTTTTTGACGGCAATCTGGTCAATCACACATGTTGTTGCTGTTTGATTGAAGATCAGATCCACTGGCTGTTTGGTTTTTTGAGAAGATAAAAGTGCAGTAAATTGCTCCCTGAAATTAGGGTTATCTTGTTTGGTAAGTTGTACCTGTTGCTCCGAAGTACTACATTTTAAAGCGGATAATGAATCAGATAAAACAACATCAATATTACCGCTGCGACTAATATTAATTGATTGGATAGCAGCTTTTTGACATGAATAGTTGGTACACTCCCCTGCTAAGGTAGTGGATGATAACTGAGTAGATAGCAGGAAAACTGCAGTTAAAATATAATTCCGTTTCATAATACACCTAGTAATTAATTCTTGAATAAACGATCCAATGTCTACTACTTAAAGACCTGGTTATTATAGTTCACCTGCAGCTGACAATATCAGGTGAAATCCTTCATAAATGTAAGACAATTATCACTTATATAGTGGTTCCTTGCCTGACTTTATTATAGGTTTAAGTGAAAACAGAGTACTCTTTATAAATCAAGAATAGCTTCTGCTTTCGATAAATTTTTTTCTCTTTTTAAAGCAAAGTAAGCATGCATTAATGCTTCATGCCGTTTATTGCAGGTTGCATGATATGACAATAGACCTAATGTCAGGCTATTACCTTGCTTGATCGGTTGTTTTTGCTCTTCTGCTTTTAATTCGTCTAAGATCCACTTTAATAAAGTGGCAGAACAACTTTCAGCGTTGTTATTGGTTCTTACATATTCCACTGGCTATTATCCCTCAATTTACTACACCCTGTATACACTTTAAATAAAATTTTTAAATTCAATTTACACTCATTTGTCACATTCATAGTTGATAATTTCCTCCATCTTTCCACCCTTTTATAGACACCACCAGCACGAAAACGACAGTAATTACTAGATTCCATAGGCTTCCCTCATTAATCAAGCTAAGTGCTAAATAAATAGCCAGCACGCCACCAATAGCGCTTATCACATCAAACATCCATTTCATTTTTCTAAATCTTCTACATTAATAGGTACACAGTTAAGTAGTTATCAACGACTAGACAGTCGATAGTTTTTTGTTTCTACTTTTATTATTTTTTAACCTGAACAGTACAACAGTGACTTCAAGAGTTAATAAGCTCTACCACACCACACTCGTTGTATTGCTACGGCTGCGTTTAACTGCTATTTTTACTTTCTTCATTATTGACTCAGCAAGCAGGCACAGCTTATTATTCCTGCAGAAATATATAAGGCAAACAATGTGCCAATTTATAAATATTGCTAGAGTCCAGTAATTTAGCGGTTTGGAATTACTTAGTAGCAGAAAATCTAAAAATACTTAGTGTTCGAAAATGAACAGTTAGTGTCCGATACCGAATACTTTAGCCTGGAAAAGCCAGTACATGGAGTAACAGGATTTTGAAAGTACCAATGAATAAAGACAATTTATCCAGTATTCTTATCGTTGATGACGATAAAGAAATACTTACTTCCGTCAAACTATTACTTAACTCGTCTTTCGATATCATCCAACTTTGTGATGAACCAAAACAGATACCAATTTT